>DATGGW010000124.1:0-12532 GCA_035308345.1 Ktedonobacteraceae bacterium
ACAATTTATTGAGGAGGTCTACAATACCAAACGCTTACATTCGAGTTTAGGGTACCTGCCACCCACCGAGTTTGAGTTGGCATCGACCCCAGTTGGGAAGACTTCCCTTTGACCTCTGTCTGGTCCAAGGGGGTCACTCCAGCGGTCGCCCTCATCCCCAAGATGTGTTGGGGAGAGTGGAACGCAGAGGTTGATGCTTACCCGCCACTATAGCCGATCACATCTGTGCCGCCTTGAGTGCCGCTGGTGTTCCAGTACATGGGGCGTTCCGCCACGAAGGGACCACTTGAGGACTGCGCTACCATCGACACTTCGTAGCTCTGGTAGCCATTACCTGCATGGGAGAGACCGTGGATGACCGCGCCGGTGATGTCCACCGTTGCGCGGCTATGCGCGCCCACGGAGATCGAGGTCGGGTAGATCCCACCTGCCTCATTGACCAGGGTGATGTTGATGTTTTCCGTGCTGTTGGTCGGGTTCTGGAGGGTCAGCCACTCATCATAGCCAATGTTGGTGTACCCTTCGGCAAAACTGTAGCTGCTTGATGCGGCTGGTCCTACCTGGCCCAGTACATCGGTGCCGCCTATACTTGAGAGGCTGCGCCCGTCGGCCTTGTGACTATATCTGAAGAACATTTCACGCTCTACCAGGATATTCGCGCCGGTCGAGGTAATCTCGGCAGAAACGGACTGGCCGGGCGCAACCTTATTGACACTCCAGACTACCTGGCTGTTCGGGTTAACGGCGATCGAGTAGGTTTGCGTAGCGCCAGTAGAAAACTCCAGGTTGATGTTCACGCTGGCGGTCAGGTTGGCAGGATCAACGTTCGCGATTACAAAATTCTCCTGAAATTGGCCGCCGGTATAGCCCTCTGCGAAGAGCCAATCATTCGACAGGTTCTGCACCCCGACCACATCAGCCGCGCCTGAGACCGTACCCGCGTTGCCGCCGTTAATATTGCTGAAGTAGGTGGGTCTTTCGACAGCAACGGGCTGCGTTGAGGTAACTACCACCGCGACACGCGCTGGCAAAGCAGGGCTGGCCTTGTTAGCGAAGATGGTGCCGCGCGCTCCGGCAGCGACGTCGATCACCTGCGAGGCTACCATATTCCCGCCAGCAAAGTAATTCGCCGTTACTGTTGCCGTCTGTCCACCGGGCGGATTCAGGATCGAGATAAACGATGAATAGTTACCACCGCCAGGCTGGTTGCCCTGAGCAAGGTCGCCAAAGTAGAAAGTTGTACCCAGCCGGGTCACTCCCAGTACATCGCTGCCACTATTGGTTCCCAGCGCGTTGAAGTACATTGGACGTTCGGCGACAATGCCCGCGCAGCCCGGCGTGGTCGAAGTATCAACAGTAATAATGGCGGCGTCGGAGATACCCGGCCCGCCGGGTGAGGTACCCAGGTCGCCATCTACCCACCTGGTCACGCGCGAAACGATGGGTACATTGACCGACACAGACTTTGTGAAAGTCGCTCCGCCATCACGTTGAGCCAGGTATTGAATGGTGACTGCGCAAGCATTGAGGCCAGGATTTTCAAGCGTCAGATACTCTTTGAAGCCGCCGCCGACCCGCCCTTCGGCGAAGTACCAGGTGGTACTGACCGGGCCGGACAACACCGGCGACCGACCGGCGTAACCCAGAAAATGTAGATAAATGTAGATACCCATACTGGGTAGGGGCGTTCCAGTGAAGTCAGATATAAGCTGCGGATAACCGCACTCGTTACTTACATTGGCGGTTCCGACGGCATACCACGCCCAGGCCACCCAGCCCATTGAATGCGCGTCAAAGTAGGAAATCAACTGGCTCATATAGCCTGACTGGCAGTCATACTCGCCGCTTTCCGCCGACATGACTGGATACGTAGAAGTCAGAAAGCCGAACGAAGCATCCCAATTGGCAGGCTGTTTCTCGGCATAAGGATAGGGATGCGTGTCGTAGACGATATTCGACCCAGAAAGGATACTAACCTGGTTGCTATCGAGAACCTGGCTCAGATCATAACCAAAGTCCATACCGGCGACCAGGATCAGGTTATTTGCGCCGGTGCCGCGTATGGCATTAACGAGCGCTTGCATGCCAACGCCCTGATAAGTATATGGTGTCTTGCAATGACATGCGCCGACATAGGTATTATCATTCACCACCGGGCAGCCACTAAGCCAGCACGTCCAGGAAGCTGGATGCGGCTCATTAAATGCCTCGAAGAGAACATTGCTATAGCGGGAGTAAATCGAAGCGATCTGCCGCCAGAAGGTTAAACTCTCGTTGTCCGTCATTTGAAAAGCCCCGCCACCGCGAGCCTGCCCATTGGCATCGGTCCATTGCAGGTCGAGTATTACATTCAGATGCATGGCGGTCAAAGTATCAACCACAGATTTGACGGTGTTCTGGTATTGCGCGGCGCTACACTGATTGGCTATGCCCTTGAGCCATATGTTCTGGGCCAGGGGAAGGCGTACCGTGTTGGCAAACCAGTAAGTGTTGCCGGACGTGCTGGTTCCAGGCCCCATATATGCCAGGTGTTGAGCATCGAAAAAGCCGCCGGTGCAGGTAAACTCCAGCCCATCACGTCCTATACCATGAAAAATATAGGGTTGGTTGTCAACGCCGATAATCTGATTGCCCTGCACAGCGTAAGGCCCATCCGCAAATTCATGATAAGTCAGGGAATGAGGCGAAGATGCGCGCGCAGAACTGTTGCTATGTGTGATAAAGGAAGCAAACGGTTGGAAACAGAGAATGGCGGCGCATATGCTAATAATAAGAAACGATCCGATCAATTTAATACGCAGCGAACGCGACATATACAATTTCCTCATCTTTCAAGGGCTTCTTCTATGACTTCTCCTATGATATGAACCGGAGATCGCCTGGTATTAGTATACTAGCGTGGTTGATATAAGCCCTTGATCTTCTTGCGTCGATCTTGTCTTTATCAGGATGCAACCTGAGGATGAAATGCACATGGTCAGGTCTGCATCCGCCCGGGTGATTTGTAGGGACGCGATCAATCGCGTCCCTACAAAGCTACGTCGTCGTTTCTTCCAGGATTTTAGATATTTCAGGTTGTTTAAGCATACGTTGGCCGTCTTGTTCACAGATGGTGACGAAATCACCCCGCCCCTACGGCATGTTTGATACTGTTTCCAACGATTTCACTTCCTGCTTATCTGTCGAGAGGTCTGCATCAGATGGCGCATATGTGCCATTCTCAGGCTGCGCAGGCATATCTTGCGCTGCGTCGATGTTCATGGGGAGGTTTGTTTCGACGATGAGGCCGCCATCGATATAGATATGATGGGAGAAGCTTGAGGCGTCGAATGAGGCGTCGTGCGAGACGAAGAGTATCTGCTCGAAGTGCTGGCACAGGGTCTCGCCGGTGACAATCGCCACCAGGCTTTGCGCGCGGTCGCGGCTGGCAAGACTTAAGGGCTCATCCAGCAAGAGGAAACCGGGCGCTGCATTGAGTTCTCTTGGAAGCGCGGCAATGGCGAAGGCCAGGCGCAGGGCCAGCGAAACCTGGTCGGCGGCGCCGCCGGAGAGAGCGGGCAGGGGAATATAGGCATTGGCGGCAGGCTCCCAGAGGCTGACCTGTAAGGGGCCACCGCTGGAAATGCCCTCTTCCGGCTCCGTCGTCAGACGCGCATCGTGATAGCGACCGCGTGTGAGCAGGGGAAGCAACTGTTGCATATAGTACTCGGTGCGCGGGAGCATCTTGCGCATCAGGCGATCAAAAGTAGCAGCGATGAGCAGGCCGGCGCGCTCTTTGGTCTGGAAACTGCGTTGCTGCTGCGCCATGCGTTTGCGCGCCTGCTCCAGGTCGAGCGCATTTTCTCCATTCTTGCCGGTCTCAAGCTGCTCGCTGAGGGCCAGATCCTGCTGTTCCAGCGCGCGTAATTCCAGGTCGAGCGCGCTGACTTCCCCTTCCAGGCGAGCGCGGTCATCGGGCGAGTGCTCGCTGACGAGCGGCCATACAGCAGTAATATCGGCGAAGGTGTAGCCTTTGGCGGGCGGACGATTGCGCTGTGCCAGCATAGTAGCGATGCGCTCCTGAGCTTCCTCGATATCGTGCTGGCACAGCTCGATTTTGGCTTTGATCGCGCCTTCCTGGATCTTGAGCGCTTCCATCTCCGACAGGATACCAGGCCCATCAGCTTCCTGTATCTCGCGGTCACAACGCTCGCGCAACGTTCGCAGCGCGTCGGCGAAAGGATTGGGCGGCACGATCCAGTTACCCAGAGTTCCGCTGAACCTGGCAAGCTTGCGGTAATATTCCGAGAGAGATTCCTGGCTTTCCTTTAATATGGTGGCGTTCGATGTATAACGGTTCTGCAGTTCTTCTTTGCGGCCAAGCGCAACCTGCAGCGCGTCAAGTTGCTTGCGCGCCGTCGTCTCAGCCGTACTGATGGCGGTTTGACCGAAACTAACACCCAGGGGCTGCACGCGCTGGCGCAGCGAATCCTGCAAGCTGCGCAGCGCATCGCGCAGGGCGATCTGCTGCTCGCGCGCGCGCTCAATCTGGCGCATGGGGTTGTTGGTCTGGAATTGTTCGTTCCGCTCCATTACAGTTTGCTTGCGTGCCAGCAGCACATCCAGCGCTTCCTGGTGAACCCTGGCCTTCGCGGAGATATCGGGCAAAGTATCCATTTTCCCCGCGAGCAAGGCTATTTCATATTGTGTAGTTTTAATAGTTTCCGCGAGTGTAGTTTTTAACCCGGAGCCTGGGGTTGGGCGGGCGACCACAAGGGTCGCTCCTACGGGTTCGGATGGGATTTCCAGGTTGTAGTTCGGCACCGGCAGGCCCTCCTGGCCAGCCGCGAGCACAATTTCGTTCTGAAGTTGCTCGATAACCTGCTGGTCGGCGTGCAGCATGTCATCCAGATCTTCCCAACCTTCCTGCTTGCGCAGTTCTTGTAGAGCAGCCCTCTTCTTGCGCAGCGCGGCGACCGCCTCCATCGTGACATTCAACTGGTCGCGCGCCGCAAGCGCCTGATCGCGTCTCTCTGTCATTTGCTGCTGGACATCGGCCAGGCTTTCACCCTGTTCCGGCAACTGCTGCAAGATGAACTGCGCCTCTTCTATCGAGCGCGGGATAGCAGCCCCGAGGGCGTAGATTTCATGCTCAATCTGGGCCAGCGCCTGCTGGTTGCCGTTCCCGTTCATGCGCAAAGCGGTTTCGCGCGCCGCGACCATCATGCCAACGCGGTTGATAGCTTCCTGCAATTGCCGGTCCGCCTCGCGTTCCTTCTCGCTCGTCTTGCCATAATTTTGCAGATTGGCGCCACTTACCGCGAGCAGCACCAGCGCCGCCATACCGGCGGCGGCGGCGAAGACACTGGAATGGTGTATTTCGACCAGCGCCACAGCGCCGCATAATACAGCCAGCACCACACCAACTACCACGATTCCCAGCCGCGTTCTGGCGGCGCGTTGAGTAGCAAGCAGATTTGCATTCAATTGAGCGCGCTGCTGATCTGCCGCCTCCACATGCTGCTGAGCTTCCGCGATACCCTCGGCCATGCCCTTAAAACGCTGCCATTCTTGCAACTGGCGGCGAATGCTGAGTTGTCGCCAGCGTTTTTCGGCTGCGTCGGCCTTTTCCTGCACCTGCTTTGTTTCACTCTCAACCAGCGCCAGTTCCTCTTCATTCTCCTTTAATTCCTGGCGCAGCTTGTCGATTTGCTGCGCATTTTCGTCGGCCTGCTGGCGTTGTCCCGCTCTCCTGGTGCGAGTTTCCTCGGCTTGTTGCAGAGCGGTCAGTTTTTCAGATAGGCTCTGCAAGCGCTTCAGACGCATCTCTAATTGTGGCCGCGTGGAGCGATGCTGCTCTTCAAGTTCATGCCGTGATTGCTGCGCATCCTCGACAAGCTGGCGCGTATGGGCGATCTGCTCTTCAAGATCTGCCAGCGTCTCTTGCAGGTGTTCCTGTTGTTTGAGTCCCTGCTCCAGTTCCTTAATAGTGCTTACTGCGTTCAACAAATCGGTAGCCATGCGTTCGAGCGTGCCAAAAGAGCGAGTGAGGTCTGCAAGGTCGCGCACGCGCTGTTCCAGGGCGGGCAATTCTTCTTTTTCGCGGCGTTCCAATTCGGCGATCTCGTGCTCAAGCTCCGGCAGCTCGCGCTGCGCATCGGCGATAACATCGTAGGCAGTGATGATCTGTTGGAGGGTAGCATCCGCTTTCTTGAGCTGCGTAATGCGATGCTGGCGGCTTTTCAATTCAACACGCCTCCCGGCAACATGTTCAAGAGCAAGCTGCTGTTCGGCGATCTCGGCCTCTTGCTGGCTGATCGCGGCCAGGTCTTCGCAGATGGTTATGGTGTCCAGCGCGGCCTCCAGCTCACCTAATTTCTGGCTCAATTCTGGAATACGCGCCTGTATCTCGGCCAGTTTCAAACGTTCGGCGCATTGCTCGAGCAGGCGCTCATCCTCGGTGGTCAGCCGGAAATGTTCGGCCAGGCGCGCCAGTTTCTCTAATCCGAGCATGTTGCGCAGCACGACTTCGCGCTCGCGCCCGCTCAAAATCTCCAGGCGATTCAGCCCTTTCTGCTCGATCAGGCAGGAGTGGCGCAGGGTTTTGCCATCGATGCGCCCCAGTTCGGCGACAATGCGTTCGTTGGCTGCGTTGAGATCGGTGATGTTTTTTTCTGGCGGCATGCCCAGTTGGCGCACATCCAGCGAGACCGTCTGGCCTTTGTCGCGTTCAATTATACGCGTGATAGACATTTCTTTTGCGCCAATGGCAAGCGACAGGGTGACGACAGCTTGCTGTTCGCCGTAGTGTATCAGCTCATTGAGAGAGGAAGCAGCGTGCAAGGCGGGGGCCTGGAGCTGGGCGCCAGGGCCCGTCCCTACCCTATACGCGGCGGTGAGCGGTTCACCATACAGGGCAAAGTAGATGCTTTCCAATACAGTAGATTTACCAGCTTCATTTGGACCCGAAATGAGAATACTCCCACGCTGCGGAAATTGCAAATCTACTTCGCGTAAGAGCCGGAATCGCTCAACCTTCAGATGTTTCAGGATAATCATAAAAATACATCCCCTACAGATTCCAAAGAGTTGCCAGGAGTTCCTCTTTAGTAGCCACTAACGCCTGCTGTTCCTCTTCGTCTTCAGCCGCGGCAATCCACTCATCCGCCAGCGTGATAAGCTCTTCGCGAGGGGAAAGACGTTCCTCGATTTCTGAAGCAGCTAAGGAAGTTGATTGGACGCGGGCCAAAGCCTCGCTATCGGGCAAAAATGCGAGCGTGCTATCGTCGATGGCAAGGGCGAAAGTATGCTCTTCACCGTAACGCCACAGTTGGTTGAGATCGAGCTGGTGATAACGCTGGCGCGTGAGTTCACCTTCGAGCCGCAATTGCACCATTGCATCTGGCGAACACAGCGGGCGCAGTTGTTCAAGTATACGCTCAGTGGGCGATTGGCCGGGCGCAATGGATTGGGTCTCAACATCTGGCCAGAGTTCAGAGACATGGATTACCAGGCGGCGCAGTTGCACGCCATCAATGCTGATATGCCTGCACCAGCGCACTCCGTCCGCCGCGATGCCCAGAAATACAAAGCCCGGCTCATCATCAGGATCATTGAAGTCGATATGCTGCGTTGCCCCCGCCACAATCACATCGGATTGACCAATAGTGAGACGTGTGAATGCATGGTGGTAGCCGGAAAGAATATAGCGAAAAGCTGAATGCGCCGCGATGCTGGCGCGGCTCACCTGCGCCTGGGTATCCAGCGCTGATTTCCCGTCGCCCACCCCTTCAATTGGCGCGTGCAGCAGCAACAGTGGAATGGCGGCGCGTTCAACAGCGTTATCTACGCGCACATGCGCCAGGGGATCTCCCTGTTGGCCGGGTACCACTCCCAGGCCGCAGATGCCCACCAGCGTTCCCCGTAAATCAAGCATCTCCGGCTGCAAAATATGCTGCTCGCTGCTCAATTGTTCGCCCTCGCCCGCGGCATTATCGCCGCGCCCGGCGCCAGGTGTTGGGGCGAAATAGTGCAGAGCGCCCAGGCTTGCATAACTCAATTGAGGCGCGGGCGCGGGAATCGCGGCATCGCCCGGCGCCGCGTGAGTTTCCGCAGGAATGTCATGCACACCGCCGAGTGCGAACACACGAATACCAGCCTGCTTTAATTGCGCCAGGCGCGCCGCCACAAAACTGCGGTCTTGTTCATCGGGACGCGCTGTATCAAAGAGATCACCGGCCTGCAAAAAGAGATCAACGCCCTGACCTATCGCGAAATCTGTCGCCTGCTGAAAGGCATGCCGCTGTCGCTGTCGCTGTTCCTCGCGCTTGCGTGGATGCTGGCCGGGGATAGTATAGCCCAGGTGGTTATCGGCGGTCAGCACAATCGTGATAACTTTATTCGTTTGTTCTTGTTCGGGCGCAATAAATTGGGCCCCTACATTCGCGCTTTGCTCTTGCATTTGCTATTCCAGAGAGCCAGACACCCAACGCCGGACACTCACAAGAGGTGTCTCTTTAAGGTGGAAGCGATAAATCGCGTCCCAACACAAAATTATCTTACCTGCATCAAATGGAGTCTAACATAAAATACGTTGATACAGCACATGTGACCCTCAAAAAAGGACTAATTGGTGTATAACATTACAATGTCGCATGACGATTGCAACATTCGCGCTCACTCAAAAGTACCAGAAAAACGGAATTTTGGGAGGAAGCGTACACCCCGGCAGTATTATTACCAGAAGTCCTTAAATTTGACCCACATAGCCAAAATTCATATACTAGATTATGCAGGATGCGTGGCTCTGCCCCCGCCCTGCTGATCGATTTGTGCTATGTTTGACATGCGTAATATTGATATGTTGTTAAAATTTAAGAAGTATCAGGGCGACCACGTGGTCGCCCTGGAAAGTTACTCACGTAGGGAGAGCGGAGTATAGTGGTGGGAATAGTAAGATACGAAAAAGAACGCGAGCACAGGCAGGTACTCCTTTCATTCGCCAAAAGTATCCAGGAACGCGATATTGTGACCTATGATCACTCACGGAGAGTGGCAACCTATGCCCAGCGCCTGGCGCGCTACCTGGGTTGGAGTCGTCGCGAAGCGCGCGACCTGGCCCTGGCGGCCCTGGTGCATGACCTGGGAAAAACTTGGATTGGCAACGATATCCTGCTCAAATCAGATAAACTGTCAGACGAGGAACGCCGCCAGATGGAGCGACATCCCACTATCGGCGCGCGTATCCTGATTGGCTGTGATGTTCACCCATTTTATGTGGAAACGGTGCTCTATCACCACGAGGCCTGGGATGGTCGAGGCTATCCCACGGGGCTAAAAGGTGAAGAGATTCCGCTGAGCGCGCGCATTTTGACCGTCGCTGATGTCTTTGATGTATTGACTTCGCAGCGCCCTTACAAAGTTGCGCTGTCGGTGGACGCCGCGCGCGAACGGCTGCTGCTAGGCTCAGCTGCCAGCTTCGACCCCATGGTTGTGCGAGCCTTTCTGAACCTGCTGGATGAGTACCCAAACTTTATCATTCCACAGCGCAATAGCACGCTTCCTCCAGCACGTCCACAAGACGCGATAAATCGTATCCCTACGATGATCACACACGCGGTGATGAGGTAATGGGACGAGGGCGACCGCCTGACTATTGCTCTTGTTTGGCACGAGGGCGACCGCAAGGGTCTCCCCACATCCCTCTACCGCCCCCGCCCCTACAATGACTACGGCGGGAGTGGCGCGTTCATTCATTAGACGATTTCGCCCAGGGTGAAGACCGGCCCATCGCGGCAGATCAACTTCGGTCCGTCGTGGGTTTCTATGGCGCAGGTCAGGCACGCGCCACTTGCGCAGACAAGCGGGCGCGTGATGAGGCTTTGCGCGATGTGCTTCTGTCGCAGGCGTTCATAGCGCTGGTAAAGCGTTTGCGCTGTTTCAAATGAAACGCTGCAATACACGGCATCTGCCCAGGAGAGATAGTCGCTAACCAGTTCAATCAACTCAGTTGGCGGCTTTCCTCCGCTCCCAGGTGTTGTTACATGATATTCAATTTCCGGCGAGAGCAGGGTGGGAGGATAGATAGCGGCATCACTGCCAAACTGGCAGAGCAGCGTTACCGCAAGCTCTTGCTCGATAGCCATTTGCGCCAGCAGTGTCAGCGCAGCGATTGATTCTCCATCTCCTATAAGGAGCAGGTTGCGCACATTTGGTCGCACTTCCCAGCCATGACCCATTGGCCCCAGTATATCCAGCGTGGCCCCCGCCGGTTGCCTTGCCAGCCACGCGCTGCCGCGCCCACGCGCCGCTACCAGCAGGCTGCACTCTCCACGCGCGCGCTGCGCTGAATGCACAAAAAATGGGCGGCGCAGCAGTGGGTCGGTCGCCCATGTATCACAGCAGCGCACCATGCAGTACTGGCCAGGCTGGGCAGCCTGCGCAATGTACGGCGCATGCAATTCCAACAGGCACAGACCAGGACGAATCTCGCTATTGGCAACGATCATGGCAGAAGAAAGACGCATATAACAAGTGTATCACACGCTCGAACTTGCGTGAATCACGAAGAATCACAATTTTGAGACATAGTACGAAAAACATGAAAAATATGCCCAATCCTACTCCAGGTTATGATACACTAGTAGTGAGGAAGAGTGATAAACTTCGATACCGTCCACCTGTACCAGGCGCAATGAAGCGCATTTCTATATTTGAGGGGGCTGGAGGGTAGAAAATGCCCATCGCATTTGATCGCAGTGTTTGTTGTGATTTGAATGAGACGATTTCGCGTGAATGGCTTCTGACAAACGGGCTGGGAGGATATGCATCAGGTACTGTCTCAGGCACGCTGACGCGCCTGGAGCAGGGGCTACTCGTAGCCTCGCCGCAGGAGGGAACACAGCCGCAACTACTTGTAGCCAAATTGGATGAAGAAATTGTCTTTGACCAGCGCACCTATTATCTTGGCACGAATGAATATAAAGATGGCACACTGAACCCCGCGGGCTTTGTTCATCTTGAGACCTTTCGTCTTGAAGAGGGCTTCCCGGTGTTCACTTATCACCTGGGTGGCATTGACGGCATTGTGCTGGAAAAGCGTATCTGGATGCCCGAAAGGTTGAATACCACCTATATCCAGTATCGTGTTTTACGCACAAACTCCCCCCAGGATATAACTCCCTGGAACAACCGCGCGTCACACGCGGCCTATACCCGTGTTCATGATGCGCAGCGCGTGCTCTCATTGACGCTGCTGCCTCTCGCGGCTTATCGCCCTGGCAATGAAGCCCACCATGCTGATCATGACAGGCAATTTCAGGTCGAAGCCCACCATGCTGAGCAAGATGACGATAGCAGTGAAGTTAACGATAGCATCGCGGGCTGCACTATACGCGCCGGGGAAGATGCGCGCCCCTATCATATCTTTGCTGTAGGCCATCCCGAAAGCCAGAGCACTTTTCTTCCCACCGGCGTGTGGTACTGGAACTTCTTGCACAGAGAGGACGAAGCTGCCGGGCGAACAGCCAACGATGATCTCTACTTGCCCGGCGTTTTCCGCACAAGGTTGTGGCCTGGCGAAGATGTCTCTCTCACTATAATTATCACCGCTGAAGAATTATCCAGGCAAACGTTCAGCGTTAAACATCTTATACACGCATACAATGAAGCTGTGGATTACCAGCGGAATATACTTCAAACACAACGCTACTTCGGTGAAGGCGGAGCAGCCGTCTATACCCATCCAACATTGCCTTTCCCTGAAAAAAACGATGACCTTCCTCAAGGTGAGGAATTTCTACGCCTGCTCATGCAGGCTGGAAATCGCTTCCTGGTGGAGCGCCCGGTCGCGCGCGATGATGCTGCCGGCGGCCATTCATTCTTCTTCCCGCATGTGCAGAATATACCCGTGATAATACCCGGCTACTATAGCGCGCAAGAGAGCACACGCGATATGCTTATTGCTCTGCCTGGTCTGCTGTTGACGACACACAAGTACGCGGAGGCCCGGCGCATCCTGAGCGAGCTGGGACGCCACTTCAAGCAGGGATTGTTGCCTGATCGCCTGCCCGCGCCGCGTGAGGATGACGGGCGGGCGACTACAAGGGAGCGCTCCTACGGCGGTATTGATACGACTCTCTGGTATTTCTACTCGCTGGATCACTATACCCAGGCCACACGTGATTACGAACTGCTGGATAGCCTGGCGAGCAACCTGGAAGAATGTATCGATTTGTACATTCGCGGAACCTTAAACGGTACCGGCGTCGATGCGCAGGATGGATTACTGCGGACGCAGGTGCATGCGGATGATGGGGCGACCACAAGGGAGCGCCCCCACGGCAGGCAGGGGAAAGCCGTTGAGATCAATGCTCTGTGGTATCTCGCGCTCTCCCTGATGCACGAGTGGTCGGAGCAGGGCGCGATAAATCGGACCCATTTGACACTGAGGCAGGGGAAAGCGGCTGAAGTCTACGAGGAATGGCGGCAACAATGCAGGTGTAGTTTCAATGAGCGTTTCTGGTATGCTCTTGGCGGCTACCTGTATGATGTA
>DATGGW010000125.1:0-3404 GCA_035308345.1 Ktedonobacteraceae bacterium
ATGCGTCCTCCGAAGGGGGCCGTGATAATGCTGGTGACGCTCCACGCCATGTACGCGATGCCGATCATAGCAACCGACGCGCCCAGTTGATCGTGCATCCACAGCGGCGTGAGCGAAATGTCAAAGCCGACAAAGAGATAATCCACGAATGCCAGCAGGTAAGCCGCCGCCAGGGGCAGCGCAAAGAGCTTGCTCAAAGGGACGGGCGCGCTCTTCTTCTTGACGATTTCCTTGCTTCTGGCTGGCACGCGAATCAAGGTGACAACAATCACGATGGCAACCAGGCGGAAGATAACCGCGCCGATAAACGCCGTAGCATAACCGGTAGTGGCGACAAGTCCTCCCAGGGCAGGTCCGAGCAGAAAGCCGGCGTTGAAGAAGGCGCTGTAAATGCCGAAAGCTTCGCCGCGTTTCTCCGTTGGTATGGCGTCGGTGATAAGCGCGCGCGACGAGGGTAAGAATGCTGCCGCGGCCGCTCCTTCACCGAAGCGCACCAGCACAAAAAGCGCCGGGTCGGCAATCAGTAGATAGGTAGCAGAGATGACCGCCTGTAAAAAGAGGCTGATAATCATTATGGGTTTGCGCCCCCAGCGGTCAGCCAGCCAGCCGCCTGGATACTGGAAGAGAAAGTTTGAGATCAAATAGGACGATGCCATAGCGCCGATAATGAACAGCGATGCGCCGTGAGATTCGGCGTACAGCACGCGCACCGGCGCAACCATGCCAATGCCTGTGTACGATGCACAGACGGCGAATGAGACGGCAAGCAGCGTTCGGTTACGCAGCAACACACAATCCTCCCAAAAATAAAAAAGCGCGCTTCGCGGCAACAATATACAGCACGGCCATTATATGTCACGAACCATGCCGACTGCAACTGGTGATTCCCCATAAGTCCGCCAGAGATGCTTCGCTGGACGCCGAGAGCATGAGCGCAGCGAAGGATGACAGGCATTATCTCCAAATGTCTATCGAACTTATATCTGGTTCCAACTCGTGTGATATACTGACGTTATTCTTAATCGATATACCCATCGATAACTCGTTCAGAAAGGAACGTATCCATACATGAATGACCAGATGAGTTTGCCCCCAAATTATTTCTATCATCGCATGTCCAACGGTATGGAAATGATCGGTCAATATATGCCCAGCCTGAGTTCCATCACCTTTGGCTTCCAGTTTGATGCAGCGGTCATCAACGAGCCAGAGGAAAAACAGGGACTGGCGCACCTGTTTGAGTACATGCTCTTCCAGGGAACAAAAACAAAGGACGCGCGCGCCTTAAACGAGGCTTTCGAGTCGCTTGGCGCGCGCAAATCGGCCAGCACAGGGCATGAGTCAGCGCAGGTGTGGGCGCAGATCGTCAACACGAAATTCGATGCCACACTGCAACTGGTTAATGAATTGCTGCTGACCTCAACTTTCCCGAAGAGCGAGTTGGAGCAGATGCGCAGTCTCATCCTGCAGGAGATTCGCCGCCGCGACGACGAGCCGATGGCTCGCATCTCTGAATTGATCCGCAGCAATTATTACGCGGGAACTGCTCTGAGCCGCTCCCCGCTTGGCTCGACGGAGAGCGTGAAGGCGCTGCGACAGCAAGATTTGCGAGAATTCTGGAAGGCTCGTTACCAGCCCGACCACGTGATCTTTGCCATCGCGGGCAAATTCGACTGGGATCACGTCGTCAAGCAGTTGGAAACGTTGTTCGGAAACTGGCAGGGGCAGGCTGAACCCTCCCCGGAGCAGCATCCCATGCCCGCTACACGCATCAAGCTGGAACACGAGGAACGACAGCAGGAGCACCTGGCGATGATGTGTCCATTCCCCAATTATACCGACCCTGATTTCTACGCCGCCCAGGTTATCGCCGAGGTATTAGGTGGCAACATGGCCTCGCGCCTGTTTGTCGAGGTGCGTGAGAAGCGCGGACTTGTCTATTCAGTCTCCGCGGGACTGAGCAGCCACAAACAAAGCGGCGCCATGCGCATTTACGCGGGAACCACGCCCGAACAGGGGCGCGAGTGTTTGCAGGTCATCGTGAACGAATTGCGCAAATTGGAGCAAGATGGTATTACCGTCGATGAATTGGAACGCGCTAAAGTGCAATTGAAAAGCGAGACCGTAATGCGCAGCGAAGGATCAGGCGCGCGCATGGGGGCAATTTCTCGCTCCTGGTGGTACGAGCGCAAGATTCGCACCATACAGGAAGTCAAGGAAGCCATCGATGCTGTCACTCAGGAGCAGGTATTGCGTGCGCTGCACCGCTTCTCGCCGCTCAGTCCCCTGGCCATTGCCGCTATCGGCCCGCTGTCTCAAGAAGAACTGGTGGGTGATACCCTGTCGTAGAGACAGGATTGTAGAGGAGATAAATGTATGGCGCAGGATTCGGACAGGAGAGAGGCACTCCTGGCAATGCTCGAAGCGGAAAAAGTACGCTTTGTCAACCTGGAATTTACCGACGTGGTCGGCATGGCAAAATGCGTAACTATCCCGGTTGAGCAATTTCCTGATTGCCTGGAACACGGAAAATGGTTTGATGGCTCAGCGTTAGAGGGCTTTGCGCGCGTGGCTGAAAGCGATATGTATCTTCTGCCCGATCTAAGCACCTTCGCCATTCTACCGGTGAAAGTGCGCCCGCAAAGCCAACGCCCGCGTTTTGTCGCCGTTGACCGGGTAAGCGAGGATGATGTCGTCGCGCGGGTCATCTGCCACGTGCGCACGCCGGATGGCGAGCCCTTCGATGGCGATCCACGCGCCACCCTCATTCGCGCCCTGGAATTCGCGCAGTCCCTGGGTTACGACTTTCTGGTGGCTCCCGAACTGGAATTTTTCCTGCTGCAGCTTGAGGAAAAGACGCCCGCGCCGCTCCCTCATGATAGTGGCGGCTATTTTGATCTTTCAACCGACCTTGCAGCAGCAGTGCGCCGCCAGATGGCGCTGGCGCTGCAACAGATGGGTATCCATATTGAGGCCAGTCATCATGAAGTCGCGGCGGGACAGCATGAACTCGACTTCGCGACTCGTGACGCGCTGCACGTGGCCGATGCATTGATGACGGCCAAGTACGTGCTCAAGGCCATTGCCGCGCAGCATGATCTCTACGCCACCTTTTTGCCAAAACCTTTCTACGGCGTCAATGGCTCCGGTATGCATACGCACCAGCAGCTCATCCATCATGCCAGCCACCAGAATGCCTTTGTCGATGAACATGGCGAGTATGGGCTGTCAGATACCGGGCGCTACTTTATAGCTGGACAACTGGTCCACGCCTCGGCCATGAGCGCCATTCTCGCGCCCCTGGTCAACTCCTATAAACGATTGGTGCCGGGCTACGAGGCTCCCGTGTTTGTCAACTGGGGACGAGTGAACCGCGAGGCATTGATTCGGGTGCCAAGGCCGAA
>DATGGW010000126.1:0-6803 GCA_035308345.1 Ktedonobacteraceae bacterium
TGACGTAGAGCAGGGCTGCCAGATAGCTGTTGAATATTACTTGCATGCCTATCCCAGCAGCGGGGCGCATTTTAGCGGCGACTCGCCGGGCGCTTTCTCCTGGGCAAACTTCGGCCCGGTCAATCCCGCGGCTGGTTCCGCCGCTGCCGTTGATGCGCGTGTCCTGGCTCTCTACGCCGCGCAGCACCCGCGCCTGTTTTATATCATCGGGCGCGTCCAGACCGACGCGCAGGCGGCCCAGGTTCAAGCCGCTCAAAAATGGCTGGATGGCCACTACCGTTTGCTGGGGCGCATCCACACGCCCACCGTTACGATTAGCCTGTACGCAACATCGTAGGGACGCGATTCATCGCGTCCATGTTGGAATGTCGCCTCACGTTGGTGGACGCGATTCATCGCGTCCCTACATTTGTCCACCCGGCGCCTTGTCTCATGTGCTACCATTACCATAGCAGAAAATCATGTATATGAAACATAACGAGGAGCCGATCGTGTTCGAGACCTTTGAAGAGCTATATGCCCCTCTGTTGAAAGAGGTATTTACTGCCTATGCGCAGCAGCAATTACAACAGGGAGCGGATATGCTCGCGTCGGCGCGTAGCTATGCCGAGCAGGGCAAGCCCGATTTCGCGCTGGCTTTCTTGCTGCTACTGGACATCACAGAAGACGAAAAACGCGAGGCGCTGGCGCGCGCCTACGAGCAGCGCGCCCGGTTCTCCGTGGAAAAAGCGCAGCAGCTCGATAAGCAATTCCATCGACCATTCCCTTTGATTAAACTTGAGGCGCAGAAAGACCGCGTGGCAGCCAGAGCTATTCGCAATGGGCTGCGTGTGAGCATTGAGCCGTAGGAATTGAGCGTTTGGGCAATCGTCAGGCGATATTTTCTTCTTCGTCCATACTCTGCGCCTGCGGCAATGGCAGCGGCGGCAGTTGGTCCGGGCGCACAATCGGCAGTTGCTGGTAGACTTGCGCGCCCGTCAGATTGGGTACGCGCCAGCTTTTCACCGCGCGCAGGTCACTGACAAAATTGGGTTGCAAATCGATGCCCAGCGCCTGCCATACCAGGCTGATGGAGCGGCGCGCAAAGGCGATGTTGTTACGCGGCTCGATGCGATCCAGGTCTTCAAAGAAGAACCCACAACTGGTAAAGCTGCACTGCAGGTAGTATTGCGCTTCCAGCAAGAGCAAGGTGCGCTGCACTAATGACGCAGCGACAGAAGGTTTGCCGTGCTGCGCCCAGAAACTTTCCAACGCTTCCCAACCATTGCGCACCGGCAGGTAGGCATCGCGAGCTGCCCAGGGGTCGAGCAGCGTCTCGCCCGCGTAGCGCTCGAATAGCAGGTTGCCGCGTTCCGCGAGGTTGCGCAGGGCGCGATTCAAGTCACCTTTCCAACTGCTATCGTTCTCGGTGCATTCGCAGCCCGTATCCCAGCGCGCCATGCCATGACTGCAGCTCCACGCGCTCGGCAGGCGCAAGCTAACCTCTTTAGTGGCCGGGTGCATACGCATGTAGCGCTCCAGTGTGCAAACCTCGAACCCATAGGAGGGCGCGCCCGTTCGCAAGAGATGTGTGAGAAATTTATCGCGCCAGGGTTTATGGTGGCCGTAGAGTTCGCCGTCCGTGGCGATAAGGATCAACTGCGGTTCGCCAGCCTCGCTCTTGTGAGGCTCCAGGTGTTCGGGCAGATAGCCGGAGACGAACATATCCGCGTTGCTGGTAGCGTCCCAATCGAAAGAGACACCGCCGGAGAGCGGCTCGTTAAAGAAAAAGATGGTGATGCTGCGACCGTCGCGCAGCGGCAGGATATATGGCTCGGTCGGGTCAATGGGCGCAGCAGCCTGCCAGGGCGCGAGGATAGTATAGGTGATGCCATACTGCGCGAGCAGGTCCAGGCTTTCGATATCAACGGCTGTTTCGGCCAGCCACATGCCGCTGGCTTTGCGCCCGTAGCGGTGCTGGAAGTCGCTCAGACCCCAGGCAATTTGCGTGCGCTTATCGCGCGTTGAGGTGAGCGGTAAAATGGTATGGTTATAGGCCTGAGCCATCGCATTGCCCACCCCGTAACGCTGCATATTTTTGTGGTCGGCCTCGATGATATGGGTGTATACATCGGGGTGCTCGTCCTCAAGCCAGGCGGCCAGAGTCGGGCCGAGATCAAAATTGATGTCATCAAAGTTGCCAGCTTCGGCGTTCGGACGATAGCATTCCGAGGTGATCTTTTCGTTAAAATTGGCAAATGGAGTCGCGGTGGGTTCGATGGGAATCTGTCCTGTAAATGGGTCATCTCGCGGCGGCTGATAAAAATGCCCATGCAAACACAGGTATGCAGGGCCGGGCCGAGGTCTCTCTTCGTTTGTTTTGCTTAGATGTGATTGGTCGAGCATAGAGTTCCCTTTGTTGTGTAGCCAACAGCAGTAATTATACTGTCACTACTAGAACGTAGCGCGAATCCTTTCTTTATCTTATCCATTACTTATTATTCAGCTATGACGTTACAATCTGTGACACCTTGAAACTGCTACTATTACGATTTAGAAGCAGCGAAAGCTTCAAGTTCACATCAATTGGCGCCTATGCGCTCCACGACTGGCGCATTGTTCCACCCTGCGCGCTGAGCAAGAACTCTTCATAGGCCTGGCGCAGCTTGGGATAGCGCAGCAGGAAGATGCCGGCGTATTCCTGTGCGAGCGGGCGAGGTTGGCGCAGCAGGCGCATATTCACGTCTTTGAGCATGCGATTGCCCTTCTTCCCATTGCAACTCTTGCAGGATGCGACGAGATTCTCCCAGGTACTCTGACCGCCGCGCGAACGCGGGATCACATGGTCGAGCGTCAGTTCGCGGCTGCGCTTGCCGCAATACTGGCAGGTTTCGTCATCGCGCAGCAGGATATTGGAGCGTGTCGGCTGCAGCGCCAGGCGTGGAACGCGCACATTGGCGAGCAACTGCACGATCACCGGGCGTTCCAGTTCGAGACGGCGCGCCTGAATGCTCTCCTCAATCAACTGACGAACGCTCTCATCTACAAAGGTCACTTTTTGCTTGGAAAGCAGTACGATGAGACGACGTTCAGGAATGACTGAAAGAGGTTGGAGTGAAGAGTTCAATACAAGAACAGCCATGAATGACTTCCCTTCCTCTCTGTCAGAGCCGAAACCAGGTGCAGACAGCGAGGAAGAAGCTTGATTTGTGGGAAAGGGCAGGGGAGTGACCCTATCCTTCAGCTTCTACCGCCGCCTGCTGCGACAACTGGACGGATAGGGATCGAAGCTGTTTGCGCGGCCAGGTAGTTGTGGCAGTGCGAGGCATTGCCCGCCCGTCCATTGTTCTTGTAGGGAACACTGGTAGGCGGCGTTCAAACAGCAACATCCAGGCTGACTGGATTGTTGTATTTGACTTGCCCGCATCTTTTTCTCCTGCTTAAACCTGATTTGCTTACACCTGTGTTGATACGCAAGTGTGCCATCCTGGTCGGGGTGAGAGGACTTGAACCTCCGACCTCAGCGTCCCGAACGCTGCGCGCTAGCCGACTGCGCTACACCCCGATTGAACTATTCCATGCAAACGATTCGCTGGCCCTATCCAGTGAACTATGTTAAGAGCGTATGCCTTATTCGTCTGAATACGCCTGTTGAGCGACTCTACACAAACCCTGCATACGCCTCCCCGTTTCAAATATAGTATAGCATACCCTGGAATCTTTGACAATAGCCGAATCATGTCTCCAACACCTTCACCAGCCGCTCCGCCAGCTCAAACGAGTAGTTCTGCCCGCGATCATGCGGGTAGACCTGGAACATGTTGGCCACCCACAACCCGTTAAGCGGCGCGCGCAGCGGCGGAATGTGCTGGCGATAGTCAGTAGTGACTATCGGCTGCGCGAAAGGAGCCTGGAAGAGCCAGCTCTCCGTTATCCACTCCGCGGAGAAAGACGGTTTGATGCGCTTGAGATATGGCAGGAACTCCTGGATGATCTCTTCTTTGCCCATTTTGAAGAGCGGGTCATCCATCGGGCGATAGTTGCCGAGGTAGAGCAGGTGCCGCCCGCCATACTCGGTCGGCGGGCGATAGTTGGTGTGTTCGACAAGGCTGGTGAAAGGATAGCCGGGATCGCAGGGATTGATCCAGTAACTGTCGGTCATGCGGCGATCCAGCGCGAGAATGAGACACTGCGCGCCGTATGCCTGGCCCCAGTCATAGCGCGCGCGGTAATCATCCGGCAGCGCGGGTATGAGGCGACAGGTGAGGCGCGTTGGTAGCGTGGAGATGACGCGGTCAAATGTCCATGTTCCCTGGCTGGTGCGCACCTCCCAGCGTCCATTGTCAAGTGGCTGCGCGCTCTCAACACGCGTTGCCAGCAGGACCTTGCCGCCTGCCTGGCTGATGCGCTCGACCAATCGCTCGTACAAGAGTTGGAAGCCGCCGCGCAGGTAGCCCAGGTAGGTGGTGCGGTCGTGGAAACGTGCCCAGAACCAGGGCAGCGCAATCTGCTCGCGCAATGCGCCGAACTTGGCACCGAAAAGCGGCTCGAAGATCATGCCGTATGGCCGTTTGCCCATCCAGCGGCGCAGCCAGGGTTCGGCGGTTTTCCCCTCGTAGAGTTGAGAGCCGGTCAGTTTGAGCAATGCGCCAACAGATGCCACGCGCAGGCGTTCATCGATGCGCAGCGGCGTGAACCTTAAAAGGGTCATTGGCGAGTCAAGCTGGTGAAACTTGCCATCGATCAGGCAGACGGTGCGCGGGTGCGACCACTCCAGGCGTTCACCCAGTCCCAACTCCTGGATAAGCTTGATGGCAGTAGTATCGGTCTTGAATAAATGATGGTAGAATTTCTCCAGCCAGTTGTCGCCCACGCGAAAACCAGCCGCAAGGCCGCCCGCCATCGTTTCCTGCTCAAATACCGTCACCGTATGGCCTGCTCCGGTCAACCGGTAAGCCGCGCTCAACCCCAGCGCACCCCCGCCAAGTATGGCATACTCCATGTATATCTATTCCTCATCTATCGTTTGTGTTGATTGCTATTTAGACCGCAGCAATTGTAGCATAATCGATAGGTTTGGGGTAGCCGTTTACTGCACGACCATATATTTGGAGATAAGGCCTGTCACCCTGAGCGCAGCGAAGGGTCTGGCTCGCCGGGTGCATCGTCAGGAGGCACGGGACGTGCTCTCAGAAGGCGCGACCGCAGCCGGACGGCTGATGCGGAGTCCGGTGATATCGACAAGTAGGGCAGCGACGGCCAGCACCCCGAACAGCAGCGCCTCCGGGAGATTTATCCCAAAGAGGGCATCAAGGGAATATTTTCCGGGTCCTCCGAGTCCGATGGCGATGCTCACAGCCATCAAGACCAGAGTGTACTCATAGCCGCCCTTACTCACGATAAAGCCGTTTTTCCAGTGATTCTTGAAGGTCGCCATGAACATCGCGCCAAAAATACCGGCTGCCCCCAGGGGCGTCAAGAACCCCAGGGCGACGGAGAGTCCGCCGCCCAGCTCCCCCAGGATCACAAAGCCGACCCACAGCCATACGGGTTTGTACCGCTGTTTCTCGAACCCCTGCATCAATCTGACAAGCCCAGGCCCGGCAAACCAGCCAAAGAGCTTTTGCGTACCGTGTACGGCCAGTGTCAGTCCAACCACAAGGCGCAGAATGAGAAGACCGCTGCTCATTGTGACTGCCATGAATCATGTTCCTTTCAACCGTGTTGATATGAACAGGAAAAAACAACTGGCTAGATACTCACGCGCCAGCAGTTTTCTCTTGCTTTTGCTCGACGAACTCGCCCTCGATGAAGATCTGGACCTCCTCGCTGACGATCAGCTTGCCATCGAGCATCATGTTGAACATCAGGCCGAAGTCCTTGCGGTTGATCCGACCCTCGGCGCTGTAGCCAATGCGGTGGCCCATCATGGGATCATTGAATTCGCCTAACCGCACCACGGAAAGCGTCACCGGGTGGGTGTTGCCCTTGATGGTCAGGTCGCCCGTCAAGGTGTAGCGATCCTGTCCAGCCGCTTCGATCTTGGTGCTTTTGAAAGTCATTGTCGGATACTTGTCGACTTCCAGAAAATTCGATGCCCGCAGGTCGTCGTCACGCTTAGCGTGGTGGGTCTTGATACTTGCCGTCTGGATGATGACCTCAAACGATGACGCTTCGGGGTGGTCGGGATCGATAAAGCCGGTCGCGGTGACATCGGGAAAGTTGCCGCGTACCGTCATCATGCCCAGATGCCTGGCGCTGAACTCGACTTGCGTGTGATACGGGTCAAACTGCCAGCGGCTTGTGGTTGTGCTCTGTGATTCACTCTGTGTTGTCATAGTATCTCCTCTATTGAAAACAAAATAGCTCGCTTCGGTGTGGAAAGGAAACGGGCAATCCTGCTCGTGCCCTTTCTAATATATTTTCCTTACGGAAGTAAGAGTATACCAGAAAGTTCCTTTTGTCAAGGATGCCGCTATTCATGAAGAAGAATATATGGTATACTTGAGTCATGAATACACCCAACCTGGCTTCTACAACAGAACAAGGGGAAACCTGCGCGACCCATCCTGTTGGCCGTGCTCTGCGTTTACTGGGCGATGTGTGGACGCTCTTGATCGTCTACACACTCCTCTCCGGTACCAAACGCTTTGGAGAATTGCTGACGGCCCTGGGCAACGTCAGCCCCAAGACGGTGTCGCAGCGGCTCAAGATGCTGGAAGAGATCGGCTTTGTGCAGCGGCAGGCCTTCCTCGAGATTCCTCCACGGGTCGAGTATCGCCTGACCGAGAAAGGGCTGGCGCTGGTCGACATCATGGAGGCGA
>DATGGW010000127.1:0-3133 GCA_035308345.1 Ktedonobacteraceae bacterium
TCCACCGTACAGGCTGGCCGAGGAAGCGATTTCGTCCCCCGCGTTGGCGATATTGAGAATTGCTAGCGTTTCTGCCGACTGGCCGGACGCCGTCGCCAGCGCGCCCACACCGCCCTCCAGCGCGGCGATGCGGCGCTCAAAGGCATCCTGCGTCGGATTCATGATGCGCGTATAGATGTTGCCAAATTGTCGCAGACCGAAGAGGTCTGCCGCGTGTTCCGGGCTATCGAAGACAAACGAGCTTGTCTGGTAGATCGGCACGGCGCGCGCATTGGTCGCGCTGTCCGCCGTCTCCTGGCCCGCGTGCAAGGAAAGTGTCTCAAAACCATAGGTGCGATCACTGTTTAGTGCCATCGTGCTTTCTACTCCTTAATTACATGCAATGCCGCATTCATCTGCTCCCATTCCTTCAGGAAGGCATCATGACCGTGCGGGGAATCGAGTTCTACATAGGTCGCATCCCCTCCCGCCGCGCTCACCTGTTCGGCCAGCCAGCGCACGCGCGCTGCTGGAAAGAGAAAATCCGACCGGATACCAATAAACAACGCCTTGCTGCGCATCCGACGCAGCGCGGCCTCGAGCGAGGCATATCCCTCGCTCACATCATACAAATCCATCGCGCGACTGATGTAGAGGTAGCTATTAGCATCGAAACGCTTCACCAGCGCCTGACCCTGGTAGTACAGGTAGCTATCTACATCAAAGCGCTTGCCCAGGTCGGCATAGCCGCCGGGCGAGGCAATATCGAGACGCCGCGCCTCGCGCCGCGCGAAACGCAGCTCCATCGACTCCTCGCTCTGGTAGGTAATCATCGCCAGCATTCGCGCAATCGCCAGCCCGGCATCCGGCCCCTCGCCGGGCGCGTAATCGCCCTGCTGCCAGCGCGGATCGCTCATAATGGCCTGTCGCTGCACCTCGCTGAAGGCCACGCCCTGCGCGGTCAGCGCCGCCGTCGCCGCCACCACAATCACCTTTTCGACCAGTTCCGGGTACGCGACCGCCCATTCCAGCGCCTGCTGCCCGCCAATCGAGCCGCCCGCCACCATCGCGATGCGCCGCACACCCAGATGTTCAACCAGCCTGCGCTGCGCCCGCACCATATCACGAATAGTGACGACCGGGAAACGCATCCCGTAGCGTTGCCCCGTTTGCGGGTCCAGGGAGGACGGCCCCGTGCTGCCATAACAGCCGCCCAGAACGTTCGAGCAGATCACAAAGTAGCGCGACGTATCGAAAAATCGCCCCGGTCCGATCAGTGGGTTCCACCATGCCACTCTGGTATCGTCTGGCCGCTCAGCATCGTGCGCGTGCGTGTTGCCGGTCAGCGCGTGCGTAATCAACACAAGGTTATCCGCCGCCGCGTTGAGCGTCCCCCACGTCTCGTAGGCCAGCGTCACCGGCCCAAACTGCCCGCCCAGTTGCAACGGTAAAGCGTCAAAGGTGAAGCTTTTCACCCGCTCCGCTGTTACAGTCTGCGCTTTCGTCACTCCATCGTGTTCAATAGATGTCACCATCGTCACCTCCTTCGTTTGGACGCTCTATTCGCCAAAAATTAGTACAAAAAAACCCTCACCCTGGCAGGGGCGAGGGATAAACGAACTTCGCGGTACCACCCTGATTTGTCGATGCCTCACGACACCAACCTTGATAAGTGCGGCGCAGCGCCTTTTCCTACCATGCTGCTCGCACTCTCGCCTGTAACGGGGCTACCCGGCTCAGTCTACTTCCCTGTATGAGGGTTTTAACCTGCAACTCGGAGGTCATATTCAACGCTGGTGCGGCGCTGGCATCTCATCCTCGCCAACTCTCTGTAGCCGTCCGGAACGCTTACTCGTCCTCGTCAACATCATTCTCACTCGCTGCGCTCATCCTCGTCTGTAGGGACGCGGGTGGTGGGCGGATGGGTAGGGACCCTTGTGGGCGTCCTCTCTCATTCCTACCTCGCGCACGAATACGCGGGCAACAAAAAACCCCTGCATCTCAGGGGCTATAGCTTCGTCGCTTTCTCCCCTCATCTCGCGGAAATCTTCCGCCGGAATTGGCACCCTTCCCTGCAACTTCGCAGGGCGGGTTGTCGGGCTTCACAGGGCCGTATCCCTCCACCTCTCTTGATGAGATCAGTTTGTGCCACGTATTCTCTTGTCTATGTACTAACAACTGTATAGTAAGTATACCGAACGGAATCGAAAAATGTCAAGGATTGCAAGGTACCATTTTTTGCGCGAGGAGCCAGGACACACTCTGGTTCTGGTCATCTTGACAAATAAATAACTATCTGCTATATTTAGAATGGAAGAATAAGCATCAACATATATATCGCACAGTACTCAGAAAGAAAGAGTACTCCAGGAAGCACGAGGACACCTATGCATCACCGTCACTACAGAAATTACCGCTTCATCGGCGTAATGTTCTGGGCCTTCCCCTACTTACTCTGGCAGGCGTTCGGCCACTTCAGCGGCTTCTTCGTCGGCCTGTTACTGGCCGTCATCCTCACCGCGATGCTGAACAGCCTTTTCCGTCAGAGAAACTGGAACATGAGCCAGCAGCCCATACAGATAGACACGCAGCCACAACGCTACCAGCAAGAGTATCCCTCGAACGCTGAGCCATATCAGCACGGCTACCGCGCACAGACCAACCCGCATCACGAAGAACAGCAGCCACATCAGGGAAGCGAGCAGCAGACCCCCTACGAAGAGATGCAGGTAGAGTATCCCGAAATGCCCCCAATGGAGCAACAATAGAAGACATGGCGACCGCGAGGGTCGCCATGCTTCCACTTGACAACCCACCCAAAGCATAGTACCCTGTAATCAGTCCAGACAACGAACAGGAGCAAACGACAGTGTTGACTTTCATCTAACACCTATCCCGTGTGCGTGTACACACCGCATCGCATCATCACGCCCTTTTTCTAAGGCGTCCCTGTGTGTTGCGCCCGTGTCCATCGCATCAGGAGAGGGCTGGCTGAAAGGCTATCGCATTGTTGTTGATCGTAATCAAACCGCTTTTGCGCCGCAACACACCATCTTACATACAACAATGCCACGCGCGTACTCACAAACTGCCTTACCTCTCCTGATGCCACGCTAAGACCGGCCCGACTCGTTTTACTTGCACGAAAAATCAC
>DATGGW010000128.1:0-7833 GCA_035308345.1 Ktedonobacteraceae bacterium
ACGACACACATCAAGTTCATGAACAGAATGTTCTGGCAATACTGGAAAGCTGCATGCTGGGAAACCCGCACGTGCAGTTTGGGGGAGGGGAGTCGGAAAAGTACCACATCAAGATGGCAACTCGTCGGCTTCCTATCCTACATCACCTATATTCGAATGCAGCGCGGGTGGATGTATCTGGTGGCGATGCTCGACTGGTATTCGCGCTATGTCCTCAGCTGGGAACTGGACATGACGCTGGAAATGCCGTTTGTGCTCTCAACGGTTCAACGAGCACTCATACAAGCTGTGCCGATCATCTGTAATAGCGATCAAGCAAGTCATTTTACCAGCCCGCAGTATTGCGAGTTGCTGCGAGCAGCCAACGTGCAAATCAGTATGGATGGGAAAGGACGGGCTTTAGACACTATCTTCACGGAGAGGCTGTGGCGGAGTGTGAAATACGAAGAAGTCTATTTGCATGAGTATACCTCACCAAAAGAGGCACGCTCTCAGCTCCAGAAGTACTTCGAATTTTACAATCACAAACGGCTTCATCAAGCATTGGAATACCAAACACCAGCTGAAGTGTATTTTCAGAACCGGGAGCAAGACCCGCATTGAAGCATTGAGTTTTGAAGAAGGAATAGGAGGAAAGTAGCTCTTAAAACTGCCTTTCTCAGTGTCTTGACACATGGGTCCACTTTACTACATGAGAAAATCAGAATTTTGAAGAGATTACCAGTTTGCCCTAATGGCAAACTACCTTCATTGCATTTTTCCTCGTGTGGAGATCCCTTGAGCCGGCTCCCGCATGGCATTTTTCCGGTCCACCTCTGACAGCAAAACTGACAGCAAAACCGGTGGACAACAGTGGATTTCCGTAGATGGGGGTGGAAATTCAATCGGCCTGTGGAGCGACTGGAAGACGTTGGTGGACGGCGGGAGACGAGTAATGCCGAAGGGGGGACTCGAACCCCCATGCCCTTGCGAGCACAACGCCCTGAACGTTGCGTGTCTACCAATTTCACCACTTCGGCTGGTGTTGTGTCCCTGCGGACAGGCTTATATTACTGTAACTATTGCGACCTGTCAAGTGGTTTTTCGAGCTTTTTCTTGTCTTATCTCTGACACTCCGCCTTTGTCCTGGGCGTGATATAATTGACTCAGATATTCTGAAACACAAGGATACAATCTGCTCCTGGCATCGGTATACCCTTGAATCGCGTAAATACGCAGTTGTAGCTCTCTGGCCTGCTATTGTTTTATAGCTTGTATAACATGAAGAAGTGAAAGAGTCTCGCGGAATGCAAAATTCATGGTCTCCGGTGCGCGCCGCAATTGATATCGGCAGCAACACCATCCATATCGTGGTTGCTCGCGCTGCTGCTCAGACGCTTGATATCCTCGCGGATGAAGTAGATCTGGTGCGCATTGGGGAAAGTGTCACGGCAAGCGGGCAGATCTCGCAGGAGAAGTGCGATGCTGTCGTCTCTCTGCTTGCGCAGTACAAAGCGCTGGCAGAACAACACCAGGCGCAAGAAATTTTTGTGGTGGCAACCGAGGCCATTCGCCAGGCCAGCAATAGCGAGCAGTTCATTGAAAGGGCCAGGCAGAAGACCGGCTTGCAGGTCGATATTATCAGCGGAATCGCCGAGGCGACCCTGACTTTCGCGGGCGCAACCTACGAGACGCTGGCGCAGCCGCACGCTCCGGATCTCATCGGCGTGATGGACCTCGGCGGCGGCAGTATGGAATTAGTCGCGGCCCGTCACGCGCAGATTACCTGGAAGACCTCTGTGCCGATTGGTTCTGGCTGGCTGCATGATCGCTTTCTGACAGGTGATCCGCCAGATCACGATGAAATCTCGGTCGCGGAGACTTTCTTGCAGACCTATTTTCAGGGCATGCGCATCAAGCGCAAACCACCTATGCTGATAGCTACAGGGGGCAGCGCAAATTCTCTCCTGCATCTCACCCATCGCGCATTTAAGCTGGAAATGCATCAGACGCAATTGACGCAGCATGATATGTTGCGCTGCCAGGGGCTGCTGGGTTCGCTTCCAGCAGAGGAGATTGCGCAGCGCTTTGAACAGCCGGTTGAGCGAGTGCGTATCTTGCTAGCCGGAGCCTTGATCATTCAAGGCTTAATGTCGCGCCTCGATCTAAACGAAATCCATGTCAGTCCGCACGGGATTCGCGAGGGCATCTTACTGGCGCGCGAACGCTATGGCGAATCCTGGCTGGAAATTGTGAGCGGAACCGTCACGCCGCAGGACAATAATATACAAGACTCTGCACCCATCCTGGCAGCCATCGAGGCCACAGCGACTGGCCCCAATGGGGCGCAGCTCGCGCTGGTGGAAACTTTCGCGCAGGCCGGGCAGCGCATGCTGCGTCACCGCCTGCAAAAGTTTCTGGAACTGGCGGATGAAGTCTTGAAGCATGAAGATGTTGAAGCGGTGCATAAAATGCGCGTCGCCTCGCGGCGCCTGCGCGCCGTCCTCGATGCTTTCGAGTCCTGCTGCGAGCCTGAAACTTTCCAGCGTGTCTATCATCGTGTCACAGCGGCTGCTGACGCGCTGGGGGCGGCGCGTGATGCTGACGTTATGTTGCAAAATATGCAATCAAGCCTGGAGCATGCCACAGAGGATATGCGAGCAGGTATGCAATGGCTGCTTGACCGCCTGCAGGGTTTTCGCCAGGAGAAACAACGCGTGCTGGAACACTTCCTGATGGACCTCGATCATAACTCGCTGAAAAAACAGGTTGAGGCGTGTATTCCCGAAAAAGAGGCGCAGCATGGCAAAAGCTAGACCTATTACTGGACTGGACGCGCAGGCGCCGCTTGCCACAAACGCGCGGCTAATCGCGAAGGAGCGCCTCGCAGAGCTTTATCAGTGGGATCACTCTGTAGACAACCCTTATAATATACGCGAATTGCATGATTTGCGCATTGCCGCGAAACGCCTGCGTTATACGTTTGAAGTATTCGAGGAAGTTTTACCCGCGGCGAGTGAAGCCATCGTGAACGAACTGACGCAGATACAGGATGAGCTTGGCGCTGTGCATGATAGCGATGTAATGATCGCTTTGCTGCGTATGTGCCTGGTCGGCCAGGATAGTGATATGCGGGATGGCAATAGACATTCATCGCATGGTAAAAAAGCGCTTGTGCCGGCAAAGATGGCGGCGTATCTGCTTGACCCATCCGCAGCACCCGATGTCGAGCAGCGCTATGGATTGGAACAGTACTTGCAACAGCAGGAACACC
This sequence comes from Ktedonobacteraceae bacterium, assembly GCA_035308345.1. Lineage (GTDB taxonomy): Bacteria > Chloroflexota > Ktedonobacteria > Ktedonobacterales > Ktedonobacteraceae > CF-113. The sequence continues at coordinate 3,254 of DATGGW010000128.1, forward strand.
TGCGCGCACAATACTATAGCGCTTTTCGCCAGCACTGGTACCAGTTGCAGGCGAGGGACTTCCGCCGTGAGATTTTAGATACTTTGAATGAATAACACATACATTCATCTCAAGACGGCAGACGCGTTAACTTATTATATCAAACATGATCGAAGCATAAACAAAGGGGGCATGCACATGATGAAACCCGTACAGGCAGGAGAGTTGGACTGGTGGCAACTATCTGAGCCGACAGCAGAAGAACTTCATTTGAGTGGGGGATTGCTGGTAGAAGATTGGCCTCATGCCCGCCAGGTAGCGCGACTCTCCGCGCAGCTTTTTGATGCAACCCAACCTCTCCATCAATTAGGAGCTGACGAGCTGCGCCTGCTCGACCGCGCCGCGTTTTTGCATAATACTGGCATGTTGATCGAGGCGCGCCGCCATCACAAACATTCATTTCGCCTGATTAAAGAAGCGTCCCTACCGGACTTCAATGACGAAGAACGCCATGAAATCGCCACTATTGCCCGCTACCATCGACGCGCGCTTCCCAGCAAGGCGCACGAGGAATATGCCGTCCTCAGCCGCGAGGCGCGCAAACGTGTCTCCGCCCTTGCTGCCCTGCTGCGTATCGCGGATGCCCTGGATTACAGCCACGACGGGCGGGTTTTGCGCCTGGCCGCGAACCCCGAATTTTGTGACAGAGAAAACTGGATCATTTCACTCTGGGCGCGCCCATTAGCCGACCTTGATGAAGAACTGGATCAAGCCAGCGAGAAAGCCGACCTCTTCGAGAGGGTATTCAAACACAAGTTGCGCTTCTTGATACAGGATTGATTACCTACGGTTGTTCGTGCAGCACAATAGCGGCGCCGCAGGCATAGTCGGGGTGAATCCAGAGCGCTGGATGCGCCTCATCGCTGTAGGTATAAGTGACGGCGCGCGCATCGAGGTAACGCCGCGCCTCAGCCATACTTTTGACCGCCAGCGTCATGCGGCATACGCTTTCGCCAAACCGCTCTATATACCTGGCAAGCGCGCCTGCTTCCGGCAGGTGCTCCATGTCTATTTCCCGATCTTCTTCGGTCGCGAGCGGCAGCGGCATAGCAAGCTCAAGATGTTGACTGCCAGCGCCGAGCGGCATTGCGACCAGCATGGCATCCCAACCATCCGCGTCACCTGTGTATGGCTCGGATGGCGACAGCCCATAAATATGCGAGAAACGCTGGCTGGCCTCTTCCAGGTTCGCGACCGCGATTGTCGCGCTGAGCACTTGCGCAGCGCCGAGAGCATGCTGCGGGGGCGAGGTCCAACCTGCCAGTCGCAGGCGCCGTTCCTCGCCTGCGCTGTCGTGCTGGATGAGAAAAGGGTAACGCTGTGCGAGCTGCGGTCGCTCGACATCGATGCGCGACCAGCCACGCACGAGCCCACCGGCGGAACGTAGTTGCCCTGGCGTCGGGCCAAAGATGCTAACACCGCGCCCGCGCATAGCTGCGCCATCTGCCTCGATATCGCTCGAAGCCAGCACAAAGTTAAGGTAGCCCTCGCCTTTTGCCAGGCGCTCCAGCGTGCTTCGCTGCGCCTCCTCCGGCGCGCGCACCGCTATCAATTCGAGATAGGTATCACCAATCACGATAATACGGTTTGCGGTTCCACCGGAGGGATGTATTCCGCCTCCGCTGGGCTGCAATCCCAGCTTTTCACCAAATTGCCGGGCCGCCGCTTCCAAATCTCGCACGCCAATGATGATATGATCGATTGCTGTAAGCATATCTGTGACCTATCCGCGTGTGCGCACCAGTTCGCGTGTCTCGCGCCCGTCGGGGATACGGTTGCGATTGAAACGGCTCATGCCGAGTTCGCCGCGCTCCCAGATCACCAGCAGCATGCTGGCATTGAAAATCGATGAGTAGGTTCCGCTGAAGATACCAACCAGCAGCGCCCCCGTGAATGTGCGGATGGTCTCGCCGCCGAAGAGCGTCAACGCGCTCAATGTGATGAGCACGGTCAGCGACGTGTTGAGCGAGCGCGCCATCGTCTGCACCAGGCTGGCATTCACCACCTGCTCAAACGTCTCCGAGGTGCGGTGCGTCATGTTTTCGCGAATGCGGTCGAACACCACGATCGTGTCATGCACTGAGAAACCGACCACCGTCAGCAGAGCCGTTATAAACAGCGCGTCGATTTGCACATGCAGCGTCCAGCCCAGGATCGAGAATACTCCCAGCACCACCAGCACGTCATGCAGCAGGGCAATGATAGCGCAGGCTCCATAACGCCAGGGCCGGGCTACTTTACGGAAAGCGAACGAGATGTAGAGCAGGATGAACACCGAGGCGGCCAGCACCGCCAGGAACGCGTTGCGCGTAGTCTCGGCAGCCACCGATCCTGATACCGTCGCGTTATCCAGCACGTACACGTAGTTTGCATTGCTGTTTATGAAAATGGACTCGAGCTTCGCGAGCGTGGTAGAGTCAACCACCGACAGGGTCAGCAGCGTAAATGTCTGCGTTGTCGATCCCTGGTAAACGGCTTCCACCTTTACAGGGATGTTGGATGGATTATTACCGACACCTGGCGTTGCTGTTGGCGAAACCGCAACCACCGGCGTAGAGGTAGCTGCGACCGTTGGCGTAGTTGTTGGCGTACCCGAAGCCGTAGCAGCAGTCGTCGGCGAAGCGGTCGGGGTGGTTGTTGGCGTTGGGGTTGTCGCCGGTCCTAAGCTGGGATTTGAGGTATCGGGCAGACTGGCAAGCAGTGTCTGAATATCGCTGATCCTGGGCGTAACTCCGCTCGGGAACTTGGTAACACTGACAACCGTGACAGTGGTGGGATTGCCTGAGCCAGATAACGGATTCAGCGCAAGATCGTCGAAAGTGACCGAGATACTCTGGCTGGCTGTGTTATATTTTGCCTGCAAATCCTGTGTGATCGCTTTTTGTGTAGCGGTATCGATGCGCGTATTCAGGCGTACCCAGATGTTTTGACTGCCAGGCACGGCGGCATCATTACCAGGGACGACCTGCAGCGATGACAGGTTGAGCGGCTTGACCAGGGTCGTGATCTCGGCAGCCGTCAGGCTTGTGCGCGGGCGCAGCTCAACATTGGTGCCACCCGCAAAGTCAATGCCAACGTTAAGACCTCTGAAGATCAGCGAGATTACGCCCGGAACGATCACGATCAACGAGATGATCAAGAACAGATAACGTTTTCCTACAAGATTGAACACGGCTCTCTCCTCATTAAACTGTGCTATTCCGCCGCGCCAGGGATGCCGTGGCAATCGAGCCAGGAGGAAGCCCAAAGAGTGCGGGGTGGCCTATTGCGCCCGTCGGCACTAGCAAGTTCAGGAAGGTGCGAGTGACCACGACGGCGGTAAACATACTGATTAGAACGCCCAGGAACAGTGTTGTGGCAAATCCAACGATGATGCTCGCGCCAAAGTTGCTGCCAAAGCCATACAGCACTGCGCAGGTGATGAGTGTCGAAATGTTCGAGTCTCGAATAGAAGTCCAGGCGCGTTTCCAGCCGATATCGATGGCCGAGGTGAGCAGTCTTCCTGCCCGCAGTTCTTCTTTGACGCGCTCAAAGATAAGCACGTTGGCATCTACTGCCATACCAATCGAGAGAACGAAACCCGCGATACCTGCCAGCGAGAGTACCACGCCGATCAGCTTGAAGAGGGCGAAAGTCACCAAAGTATACAGCATGAGCGCGATAGCTGCCAGGAAACCTGGTAGTCGATAGTATAGCAGCATAAAGAGAATGACCATACCCAGGCCAATCGCAGCCGCGATCAGGCTTTTATTGATGGAGTCCTGGCCCAGTGTTGCGCCGATCGTCTCCTGGCTGCTTATCTTCAATGCAATTGGCAGCGCGCCGTATTTCAGTACAGTCACGATTTGTTGAGCTTGAGCGAGTGAGAACTGCCCTGTAATCTCACCGGGACCGGTAATGGCGCTCTGAATTTGTGCTGACTGGATGACACTCCTGTCCAGCGTCACAGTCAGATATTGTCCGACGTTACTCGATGTAAAGGTGCCAAATTTTCCTATGGCGTCGCCCTTCATTTCAAAGTTGATCTGCGGTCGTCCAGCCGTGTCGTAGCCGACATACACCTGGCTGGGATCAAGGTCTTTACCTGTGAACAATGCCTTGCCGCCAGGGTTGTACTGCGTAAACTGGGTGGGATCGAAAGCTGCACCCTGCTGCAACTGACTGGTCCCGGTGTTCCAGAACTCCAGAACTCCAGTTTGCAGCAGCGTGTTGATGGCCGCTGTCTGGTTGCCGCCGAGTCCTGGTAGTTCCACCAGAATGGCCGGGTTGTTATTACTGGTCTGCAGCTGGATGTTCGGCTCGTTTACACCCAGGCCGCCGTTTACGCGCTGCTCAATGGAGTCGCGCACCGCGGGCATCTCGTCATTCAAGGTACTCGTAGGATAGTGCTGGCTAGGATCGGGTACCAGCAGCACGCGCACACCGCCTTGCAGGTCCAATCCCAGTTGGACTTGCAGTGATTTATCGATGCCCAGGATGTGGATGCCCGGCGTGTTCGGCAGGTCCACGTAGACCGCCGCCGCCGCCAGCAAAATAATGAA
>DATGGW010000129.1:0-3900 GCA_035308345.1 Ktedonobacteraceae bacterium
GCAAATGCCCCGACTGCGGCGCATGGAATACCCTGGAGGAAGTGGCAGACGTTCCACAACATCCGACGCAGCAGCGCCGCCAAACTCTCATGGGCGACTCCTCGATAGCGCAGGGAACACATATGCCCGTCGTGCTGCCGGAAATTCAGCCACTCGCGCAGGAGCGCATCTCCGTCGGCTATGATGAGATGGACCGCGTGCTTGGTGGTGGCCTCGTGGCAGGCTCGCTCATTCTGCTTGGAGGAGAACCCGGCATTGGTAAATCCACCCTGCTCTTACAGGTGGCCGGCTATATCGCGCGCACTGCCGGGCCTGTACTCTATGTTTCTGGCGAAGAATCCATCGAACAGGTAAAGATGCGAGCGGAACGGCTCGATATCTCAGGCGAACGGCTGTACCTGCTTTCCTCTATAGAGATGGAAGTCATTATTGATGCAGCGAGTCGCATGAAACCGGCCCTCGTGATCGTCGATTCCATTCAAACAACGCTTGCCGGTCAAATCACATCTGCGCCCGGCAGCATCAGCCAGGTGCGCGAATGCACCTTGCAATTGATGCAGCTCGCAAAAAATACGCACACGCCTGTCTTTATTATCGGTCATGTCACCAAAGAAGGCACCGTCGCGGGTCCAAAAGCGTTAGAGCATATCGCAGACGCCGTCCTCTATCTCGAGGGCGAACGTTATCATACCTATCGCCTGCTGCGCGGCGTCAAAAACCGCTTCGGCGCGACGCATGAAGTTGGCGTCTTCGAGATGCACGGCGAAGGGCTGGTAGAGGTTCCCAATCCTTCGGCCATCTTCCTGGCCGACCGCGCAGCCGGAGCCACAGGTTCAGCCGTCGTCGTCAGCATGGAGGGGACGCGCCCCATCCTGGTAGAGGTGCAGGCGCTGGTAATCCCCAGCAATTTCGGCAATCCACGCTGCACCACCAACGGCATCGAGTACAGTCGCCTGTTGATGCTGCTGGCCGTCCTCACCAAACGCGTCGGGCTGGCTGTCAATAGCCATGACGTATACGCCAATGTCGTAGGCGGCTTTACCCTGGAGGAACCCGCTATCGATCTGGGCGTTGCGGCAGCCATTGCATCCAGCTATCGTGAGAAAAACGTCGCGTCTGATATGGCCTTGATTGGCGAGGTCGGACTTTCCGGCGAAATGCGCGCCGTCAATCGCCTGAGCATGCGCGTCAGGGAAGCTGCCAAACTCGGCTTCAAGCGCTGTATCATCCCAAAGGCAGGAGGAGGCGCAAAAGTGAGCGCAGAGTTGGAAGGTGCAGGACTACCGGCAGATTTCAAAATCATCACCGCCAGTACCCTTGCAGTCGCCCTTGAAGTTGCCCTACATGCGTAGGGATGCGATAAATTATTTTGACACCTGCACAAGCGTATAGGGTACGGGCGGAGCTTGCTCCCGCCCTGTACGCCACGAATGTGATGCCCAGGATATTTGTTTTGTTAAAGAATCGCTAAAGCAAGGAGCCTCCAATCGCGCAAGAGTGCATTCTAGCGCATATCAGGTGTAGAAATGCACAGATGTACTATTGACTACTTCTGGGGAAAGTAGTATACTCCAATTGCGATGTAGATTCCTTTGCGACTTAGTGGGTATGTCCCCTTGTAGGACGCAGTTCGATACCGGGCCTGGCGACATCCTTAGCAATTATCCATCATTGTTTATCATCACTGACCTGGCCCACCACTCGACCAGCCCCATGTCGCTCAACGCAGGCACAGCATACCAAATGCTTGCACCGTTTTGGAGGACGAAGGGATGTCTGTTAAAACTATTGCCCGTATAATCGGGTCTGTGGTGACACTTATCGTTGCCATCGGGTTGTACTTCTTCGATCACGAACTGGCAAAGAACCTCTGGTGGTTTATTGGCATATCTGCCGCGGCAGTCGTAGTAGCATTCCTTATCACCCCGTATATCACGGTGATCCCCTATCGCTGGATGCGCGAGACCTCGGTCAGCGACCTGATCGCGGCGGTTATTGGACTTATTGTCGGGCTTATCATCTCTGTGCTCTTATTCATTCCGCTGGCAAATTTGCCCACCACCTTCGGACATATTCTCCCCCTGGTTGGCGCTCTCGTATTCAGCTTTCTTGGCGTCGCCCTGGGCGTGCAGCGCAAAAACGATATAGCACACCTCTTTCAGGCGGGCATCTTCCCTCGTCGCAACCGCGAGCGCGACCGCGATGAGGAACGCGAGAAAGAGCGCGGCAAGGACAAGGACAAGGACAAGGAACGCGACAAGGCCGCGACAAACCATACCGAGGCCCCCTCGCCCATCTTGTTGGATACCAGCGCTATCATAGACGGGCGCATCGCCGATATCAGCCAGACCGGCTTCGTCTCAGGCACGCTGGTTGTTCCGCGTTTCGTTTTGAACGAACTCCAACATATCGCCGATGCCGCCGATACCATGCGGCGCAATCGCGGCAGGCGCGGTCTGGAGATGCTCAACCGCTTGAAAACGGACGCCACTGTTCCCATCGATTTCGTCGATGTGGATATTGAGGGCGTAGATGAAGTTGACAGCAAACTGGTCAAGATGGCGCGCGACCTGCAATGCCCGATTATCACCAACGACTTTAACCTGAACCGCGTCGCGGAACTGCAGGGCGTGAAAGTTCTCAACATTAACGAGCTGGCAAACGCGGTCAAACCGGTACTACTTCCGGGTGAAGATATCTACATCAAAATTATGCAGGACGGGAAAGAACTGGGTCAGGGCGTCGGCTACCTTGATGACGGCACCATGATCGTCGTTGAGGGTGGCCGCCAGTATATGGGGACGACCATCGAGGTCACAGTCACGCGCGTATTGCAGACTGTAGCCGGGCGTATGATCTTCGCGCATCCCAAACAGGGCAATCCCAGTCCGGCTCCGCAGCCGCCGCAGTCGTCTGGCAAGCAAAAACAATACTAATAACAACCACATGCAAGAGACGTGTTCCGCCATCATCGCTGCCGCCGGTTCCAGCCAGCGCATGCAGGGAAACGACAAGCTCTGGATACCGTTGGCCGGGCGGCTCACGCTTGCCCGCGCCATTGACGTGTTCGATGCCTCGCCTTTGATTGATCGCATTGTGCTGGTGCTAAACGCGGAGCGCACCGCCGAGGCTGCCACGCTCTGCCAGCAAGAAGGTTGGCGCAAGATCGCTAGTATTGTTGCGGGCGGCGCGCGCCGCCAGGACTCCGTGCGCCTGGGTCTCGATGTCCTGGCGGATAGCGCTCCACAGTGCCAGTGGGTGATGATTCACGATGGAGCGCGCCCGCTCGTCACTCCTGCCATGCTGGAAGCTGGTCTGCAAGCAGCCCGGCAATACCAGGCCGCCATCGCTGCCGTCCCTGTCAAAGATACTATTAAGTGTGTCGAGCGCAATTTCGTCACAGCCACCATCGACCGCTCACAGCATGTAGCCATTCAGACGCCCCAGGTCTTCTCCTTCTCGCTCATTCACCACGCGCATCACGCGCCACAGTCGCAAGAAGAAGTGACCGACGACGCCGCCCTGCTCGAACGCCTGGGACAGCGGGTGGCAGTCTTTCCCGGCTCTTACACCAACATCAAAATTACCACGCAGGAAGATGTACTGATCGCGGAAGCGTTTATCAAAGGAGCAGCTACACCATGACCATACGTATCGGCTCTGGTTACGACGTGCATGCCTTCACGCCGGGGCGTCCGCTCATTCTCGGAGGCGTTGCCATCCCCTTTGAAGCTGGTCTCTCCGGTCACTCCGACGCCGACGTCGTTATCCATGCCGTCGTCGACGCGCTGCTCGGCGCCGCCGCTCTCGGTGATATCGGCGAGCATTTTCCCTCGAGCGATGAACGCTGGAAAAACCAACCCGGCGCCATCTTCCTTGACTACATCTATCAATTGTTAT
>DATGGW010000130.1:0-11214 GCA_035308345.1 Ktedonobacteraceae bacterium
AGGCGCCACTGGAGACGCGAGCGCCAGGCGAGTGGTGGGCCACCATGCAGGAAGTGTTCCATACTGATTAGTGACTGAAAGGAAACCGCCATGTTTCGCTTAGATAAGAAAATCGCCTTCGTAACGGGGGCCGGGTCGGGCATCGGAGAGCAAATCGCGCGGCTCTTTGCGCAGCAGGGTGCGCATGTTATTCTCACCGATATCAGGGTGGATGGTGCGGAGCGGGTTGCCGGTGAAATTCGGGCCGCCGGAGGAAGTGTACGCGCGCAGCAACTTGATGTGGCCGACGAGTCCCAGGTCGAGGCAGCGATAGAGCAGGTTGCTGCTACCGAAGGTCGCCTCGATATCCTGGTCAACAATGCCGGCATCAGCCACGTTGGCACTATCCTGGAGACCAGCCTGCAGGATTGGGAGCGTGTGATGAGTGTAAATGCGGGCGGCGTCTTCCTCTGCGCACGAGAAGGGGTGCGGCAGATGCTGGCACAGTCGCCAGTTGGAGGCGTGATCATCAACATGTCCTCGGTTGCGGCTACTATCGGCATCGATCGGCGCCTGCCATACTGCGCCAGCAAGGGAGCCGTGCTGGCGTTGACACGCTCGATTGCCATCGACTTCGCCACACGCGGGATTCGCTGCAACGCCATCTGTCCCGGCACGGTGCAAACGCCGTTTGTGGAAGGCTATCTCGCGCGCAACTTTGCTGGCCATGAGGACGAGGTGCGCCAGCAGCTTCACGCTCGCCAGCCCATCGGACGGATGGGGCGACCGGATGAGATCGCGTATGCCGCGCTCTACGTGGCTTCGGACGAGGCGACCTTTGTGACGGGCGCGGCGCTGGTCATCGATGGCGGCTGGACCGCAAAATGAAGTACAGGAACAAGATGTTTCATTAGCAAAGGCAGGGAGGAAAGTATGCCTTCTCAGACAGAAGCTTCGGGGCCGCTCGCTCTGCGCCCGCTTGGCTCGACTGGCTTGCAGGTGACGGCGATCTGTATTGGCGCGGCCCCTCTGGGAAGTATGCCGGAGGACTTCGCCTATGAAGTTCCCGAAGAGCGCGCCCTGGCGACGGTGCGTGCTTTCTTCGCAGGTCCTTTTAACTTCCTGGATACCGCCGCCTCCTACGGTGATGGTGAGAGTGAGCGCCGCATTGGAAGCGTGCTCGGAGAGCTTGGCGGGCTTCCACCCGGATTTGTGCTGGCAACGAAGGCCGACCGCGATATGCGCACCAGCATCTTTACTGGCGCGCAGATGCGGCGCAGCGTTGAGCGCAGCCTGCGCCTGCTGGGCCTGGAGCAACTGCAACTCGTTTATCTCCACGACCCTGAGCATATCTCCTTTGAAGAGGCCATGCAGCCGGGTGGTCCCATCGGGGTGCTACAGCAATGTAAAGAAGAGGGCTTGATCGCGCACCTGGGTGTTGCTGGTGGCCCAATCGGCATGATGATCCGCTTTGTCGAAACCGGCCTCTTTGAGGCGGCTATTTCGCATAACCGCTTCACGCTCCTCAACAGGGAAGCTGAACCGCTCTGGGAGGTATGTACACGCCGGGGAGTCGCAGCCCTGAACGCTGCACCATATGGGAGCGGCATCCTGGCGAAAGGGCCAGGCGCCTATCCACGCTATATGTATAACCAGGCGCCACCCGGTCTGCTTCGACGCGCCGGGCAGATGGAAGATGCCTGTGCGCGCTATGGCCTGCCACTGGCAGCAGCGGCTCTGCAGTTCTCGCTACGGGATACGCGTATTGCGTCCACTATTGTTGGCATGACCCGCCCTGAGCGGCTCGCAGAGACGCTGAAGCTGGCTCAACACCCGATCCCGGATGAACTCTGGGCTGAACTGGATTCCATCTGCCAGTCCTGAGGTGGCATGCTTCTCAAGAGTGCTTTGCCTTTTCTGTCTCACTGCGTCCGCCTGGATAAAGAGAGGAACGTCTATGACCGAGGTGCTTCCCATTGTTGACGCGCATGTGCATCTATGGAATCCCGAGCAGTTCAGTATGCCCTGGCTGGCGGATATCCCCCGATTAAATCGGCCCTATGGCTTGCGAGACTACCGCGAGCAGACGCAGGGTCTCCCTGTGATAGGGATAATCTATGTCGAGGTGGGGGTTGAACCGCAGGAGACGCTGCGTGAGGCGCGCCATATCGTGGAACTTGCCCGAGAGGAGCCGCGTTTGCAAGCGGTCGTTGCTGCGGCGCCGGTCGAGCGCGGCGTCACCGTTCGCGAGCACCTGGAAACCCTGGTGGCCATCTCGCCTCTCATTAAAGGAGTCCGGCGCAACCTCCAGGACGAAGCTGAGCCGGATTTCTGCCTGCGGCCCGATTTTGTCGCGGGAGTGCGCCTGCTGGCCGAGTTTAACCTGTCGTTTGACCTCTGTATCAAACACTGGCAACTGCCGTCTGTCATTGAACTGGTGCGTCGCTGCCCGGATACAGCCTTTATCCTGGATCACCTGGGGAAGCCACGCATCAAACAGCAGTTGCTCGACTCCTGGCAGGCAGATCTGCGCAAACTCGCTGAGTTGCCGAACGTCGTCTGTAAAATCAGTGGCATGGTGACCGAGGCCGATCACGAAGGCTGGCAGCCTGCCGACCTGGAGCCGTTCATCAATGTCGTGTTAGAGGCCTTCGGGGAAGAGCGCATCCTATTCGGCAGTGACTGGCCCGTTGTCTTGCTCGCATCTACGTACCGTCGCTGGTACGAGACGCTGGGAGCGCTTACCGCGCGCTTGCCGATTTCAGCCAGGCGAAGGCTATGGGCAGAGAATGCACAGCGCTGCTATCGAATGAGTGAATAGAAAAGCATCCCCTCTATGTCATCGACACAGGCATATTCGCCACATCCGTCAGCGCCTTATCGAGCAGTTCTGTGGCTTCGTCAACGTCGGCTTTCGTCATGATCAGCGGCGGCACAATGCGCAGCGTGCTCGTACCGAGCGCGTTCATCAGCAGGCCATGCTCCAATGCCTGCTGCACGATCACCGGAGCCAACTCGTATTTGACGTTCACCGCCTGCATCAGGCCGATGCCGCGTGGGCTATCGAGGAAGTCGTATTTCTTGCAGAAAGCCTTGAATTTGCTGTGGCAATAATTGCCGATGTTCGCGGCATTTTCAACCAGGTTCTCATCCAGGATGGTCTTGATGGTGGCAACGCCGGCGGCGCAGGCGATCGGGTTGCCGCCAAAGGTGGTGCCGTGATCACCAGGCTCAAACAGGTCGGTGCGCGGCCCGGTGAGCATCGCGCCAATCGGCACGCCGCCTGCCAGCCCTTTGGCCATAGTGACGATATCCGGCACAACACCGAAATGTTCCCAGCTAAAGAATTTACCTGTGCGTCCCATGCCCGCCTGCACTTCGTCGCAGATCATCACCAGGTTAAGCTCGTCGCACAAGCGGCGTACTCCTCGGATGTATTCAGGTTTGCCCGACCAGATGCCGCCTTCGCCCTGCACAGCTTCGAGCAGTACCGCGACGGTATTCTCGCTGATTGCGGCCCTCAAAGCATCAAGATCGTTGAAAGGCACCTGTTTGAAGCCATCGGGAAGGGGCACCCACGTTGCCTGGTAGTAAGCCTGGCCTGTCGCGGCTGTGGTTGCCAGCGTGCGCCCGTGAAAACTGCGCTCCATACTGATGACTTCAAACGCCCCGTTTTTATGCACGCGCCCAAACTTGCGCGCCAGCTTGATCGCGCCTTCGTTGGCCTCCGCGCCGCTATTTGAGAAAAACGAGCGCATGCCGTTACTCAGTTCGCCAAGCTGTTCGGCCAGTTCGATCTGGCGCGTGCTGTAGTAGAGGTTAGAGACATGCACCAGTTGCGTCGCCTGTTCCTGCACCGCTTTCACAATGGCGGGATGGCAGTGGCCCAGTACGTTCACAGCAATGCCGGCGACCATGTCCAGGTATACCTTGCCATCGCTGTCCCACACGCGCGTCCCCTGGCCGCGCACAAACGTAACCGGCTGGCGTTTGAAGGTTCCCTGGTAGTATTTATGCTCAAGCGCGACCCAATCGCGTTTCGATACGTCCGTCGTTGTCATATCAACCATGCTCCTTAGAAAAGTTACCGTGTATACAACGTGTTTTCATCAATATAGCCGTGCGTCAGGTCGCAGCCCCACGCGGTAGCCTGGCCGTCGCCAAGGTGCAGGTCTACCGTGATTGTGACCTCACTGCCCGCCATTGCCGCGCGCGCATCTTCTTGCTGGTAACTGGCCGCCATGCCCTTTTGCATGACCTGCACATCGCCAATGAAGATATCGTAGCTGCTTTGATCGAGTTCGCAGCCGCTCGCGCCCAGCGCCGCCACGATGCGTCCCCAGTTGGGGTCGCCACCCGACAGCGCGCATTGCCAGAGCGGTGAAACAGTAATGGAGCGCGCCGCTTTCACGGCGTCGGCCTTGTTGCGCGCGCCCCGCGCATGCACGGTCATCACTTTGGTCGCCCCTTCGCCGTCACGCGCCATCTCGCGTGCCAGGTACTGCGTCACGCGGCGCAGGGCTTCGCGGAAGATACCGGCCTGCGGGTGCCGCGCATTGATGGGACTGTTGCCTGCCAGCCCATTAGCGAAAAGAATGCAGGTATCGTTAGTAGACATATCGCCGTCCATCGCCATCATATTGAATGAGTCGCCGACGGCAGTTTTCAATTCCGCTTTCATCCATTCCAGTTCGATAGCAGCGTCAGTCGTCAGGTAACAGAGCATGGTCGCCATGTTGGGGTAGATCATGCCAGCGCCCTTGGTCACACCGCCCAGGCGCACTGTGCGTCCATCAAGCTCAAATTCCAGCGCCATGCGTTTTGGGCGTGTGTCGGTGGTCAAGATCGCTTCCGAGAAAGCATTGCCCCCATCTGTGCTCAGTTCGATTGCCTCTACTCCTGCCTGAATCTTCTCAATGGGAAGCTGGCGACCAATGATGCCAGTGGAAGAACACAGCACCATCTCATTTTCCAGACCCAGTTTCCCGGCCGCAAACTCGGTCATGCGATAGGCATTGAGCAGACCCACTTCGCCTGTAGCGCAGTTGGCATTCCCGCTATTTACAATTACGGCCTGGGCATTCCCGCTGCGCAGTCGCTGCTGGCATACTATTACCGGCGCGGCGCGCGTGCTGCTTGTGGTAAATGTGCCTGCTGTTGTGCAGGGCACATCCGCTGCCAGTATAGCCAGGTCTTTAATCGAGGCATCGGACTTAATACCACTGGCCGTTACACCGGCGCGAAAACCCTGCGGCGCTGTCACGCAATCATCAATCTCTCGAAATAGGTCAGACAAGAAAATACCCTCCTTTGAACGCTGCCTTGCTTGCTCCATTGTACAATGTAGAGGAAACCAATAACAATAGCTACCGGAATGGTGACAGATTTGATACAATAGACGTAACGACGTTCTGTCGCTATTGATCTACGTTTAGAAGTAAAGGAGGAAATCGTGGCGAACAAAGAACAGAAAAAAACGCAAAAGAGTCCCCCCAAGTCGAATAAACAAAAGAAGGAGATGCTGAAAGAGAAAAAAGCAGCCAAACAAGGCTCCGGCATCTCTTTGAAGAAAGAGTAGTCCTGCTCGTCATTGCTCTGATGGGTACCTGTTATGCGTTTTTCCCACAAATACCCATCAGAGCGTACCCCTATCATGGTTCATCCTCAACATTTTTCCCCGCTTAAACGTTATACTCTATAACACCGGATGAAATATACTCGCCGAAGCATGCTTCAAGTCTCATGTCTCACATGGACTTGACATCATTGCTACAATGCGCATAGGATGCCATCCATAAACGCGCTTTATCTGCTCATCGCAGCGGTGGGTAGCTGGAGGCCGCATGAAAAGAACAGGGGGTAATATGCAGCCAAAGTTTGAGCACGATGCGAACAAACGCCCCTCTCGCTCCCAGGTTGGACCAGGGATGGCGCAAAATTCATCAAATTTTCAACAAGAACAAGCAGACCAGTGGGCTGTTCTTCGGCACGAGGTGGAGGATGAGAATGTGATGCGGAACGATGAAGGCGCGGGGTCAGCACGGTCGGATTGGGATCAGCGTGATACGGAAGATGATAGCCCTGCCGCCCAGAACCCCTATGACTCTCACGAACAGGCGCCCAACCATGTAGATATTGTTGTCGCGGGTGTGGGCGGCGGTGGTATGAATGCTGTCAATCGCATGATTGCCGCGAAGGTGCGCGGCGTGCGTTTTGTGTCTATGAATACGGATGCGCAGGTGCTGGATATGTCAGAAGCGCCTGCTCGTATCTGCCTGGGACGCCATTATACGAAAGGACTCGGCGCGGGCGGCAACGCAGCCGTGGGCGCGCGAGCGGCAGCCGAGAGCGCGGAAGAAATTCAGGCGGCCCTGGGCAATGCTGACCTGGTCTTTATTGCGGCTGGCATGGGCGGCGGCACCGGCACCGGAGGCGCGCCTGTTGTCTCATCCCTGGCGAAAAAACTGGGCGCGTTGACCATAGGCATCGTTACATTGCCTTTTTCTTTTGAGGGCTCGCGCCGCAAGCGCATCGCTGAAGATGGTCTGATCGCGTTAGGGGCGGAAGTTGATGCCCTGATTACTGTGCCAAATGATCGCCTGCTGGCAGTCACGGGGCGCGATCGCAGCCTGGCCGAAGCCTTCAAACTGGCCGATGATGTGCTGCGCCAGGGCGTGCAGGGTATTGCCGAAGTCATTAATGTTCCTGGCCTGGTGAATGTCGATTTTGCCGATGTGCGCACCGTGCTGCGCGAAGCAGGAACTGCCGTGATGAGCATCGGGCAGGGGCAGGGACGCAATCGCGCCCAGCGCGCCGCCGAAGAAGCCATCGCTGGCGGCTTTCTCAATGTGGCGATTCGCGGGGCGCAGCGTGTGCTTTTCAACATCAGCGGCGGCGAAGATATGACCCTCTTCGAGGTCAACGAGGTGGCAGAGTTTATCGGCAACGCCATCGACAATACGGCGGATATCACCTTTGGCGCGGTCATCGATCCCGCCCTGGATGATGTCATCCGCGTGACCTTGATCGCGGCTGGTATGCAAGGCGCTCGCGCCGCGCGAATTCCGCTCATGCACCAGGAGCAACAGCGCGCGCAGTCTACTTTCGTTGCGCCTGACCCGGCTGCAAACACGCATATGCCGATGTCATCAAATCCCTCACCGCGCCCACCCGAGCAGCCCAATCCACCGGCGCAGTCCCTTGAAGCGCCACCCGCCGCGCCGCGACCGGTGCGCCCGCAGGGACCACAGGCGCGACCTCAGCGCAGCCTGGAGGATTTGCGCGGCCTGCGCAGCATGGGTCGCCGCCAGGGCCAGGACACGCAGCGCTCGCAGCGACACACCGAAGAAGAAGCCGACGGCGATGATGCCAGTGTCGATGTCCCCCCGTTTATGAAAAAATACCTGTAAGGACGCGATTTATCGCGTCCCCCTCCGCCATTATCGCGTCTCCCTATTCCTTTTCGGATGCAACGGCTCTGCCGCGCTCGCCGCCTTTCTTGCCGATTTTGGAATAGAACTCTGAGCCTTGCTGACGCTTGGTCGATTCGCCGCCCTTCTTGCCAATTTCGGCGTAGAACTGTGGCCCGCGCTTTTCTTTGACGGTCTCGCCACCTTTTTTACCGATTTTGGAGTAGAACTCCGGCCCGTACTTCTCACGCACAGCCTGCCCGCCGCGCTTCGCCTTTTGTGATCCAGGTTCTGGCCCGCGTTTGCTGTTTGCCATAGAAAGTCCCGCCCTTCTTTAACTCGTACTTACCACATTTGCCCAACATACCTTGCGGTGAGACATTCTCTCTATGCAGGAACATCTCGCTGCTTCCCTACTGCGATTGGTGCCCTTCCACCCGCGCCCGCGCTTCTGCTACGCGGTTGGCTATCATCGCCGCCGTGATTCCCGCGCCCACGCCATTGTCGATGTTGACAACGGAAAGACCTGGCGCGCACGTTTGTAACATCGCCAACAATGCGGCGACACCTTTGCCCCCCATTCCATAGCCGACCGATGTCGGCAGCCCTATTACAGGCGCCGCGACCAGGCCCGCTACCACCGACGGCAACGCGCCATCCATGCCTGCCGCCACGATGATCGCATCCGTCCCCTGTGTGAGAAGTTCCCGCAGAGGGCCGACTAAACGATGCAATCCCGCTACGCCCACATCATAGATGCACGTCACCTTGCAGCCCATTTCTTCTGCAATGAGCGCCGCCTCCTCCGCCACCGGAATGTCGGACGTGCCGGCGCTTATCACGCCAACCTGCCCTCCTGTGCTACGATGTAGGTAGTCCGGCCTGCAGATAACTACCGCTCGAGCCGCTCCTCGCGTGCGCATAGCATAGCCTTGAAATGACTCGCGCAATGCCTCTACAGTTTCTGACCGAACCCGACTGATAATCGCCCGCCCTGAACTCGCAAGGAGCGCCCCTGCCATCGCGATGACCTGGCTAGTTTCCTTCGTCTCGCCAAAGATGACTTCTGGCACTCCTTTGCGCTGCTCACGCTCAAAGTCTGGACGAATATCGATGACCGCTGAGAAAGTATCAGGATTGAACCATTGCAAAAACGATTCCAGGTGATCCTCAGCATGCTGACTCATAAAAATACATCCTTACTAGAGCCTGACATACAATTCTCATCTGGGAGTTTCCAACCAGACACAGTGTAACATAGTTCCACCAAATGAGCAAGCCAACGACGTGCTTGCTTCGGAGCTATCAGGGGCGGGAGCCAGGGAGACCGTACCCTACACGAACCGGACGCGCAACCGTAGTACCAGGGCGGGGACAAGCCCCGCCCGTACCCTACACGAACAGGACGGCTCACCGTACAGGGTACGGGCGTGCCCAGCTCCCGTGCCCTTGGTCTCCGCCCTGGACAGTGCTACCGACCAGGACGTGCCCCTGGTCCCTGCCCTGGGGTGGTGCTACCCGTCTATGATATAATGTACTGGTAGCTCCAAATTATGATCGTTTGCTCATTTGAGTCAGATTTGCGCGTATCATCGCATACATAGATTAAAACCTGATGAAGAAAAAAAGCACTTTACTGGTTGGTATATCGTTAGCGTTTGTGCTGTTGCTGGCGGCATGCAGTGGTCCTACGGCCAGCCCGACCACGCTGCAACCGGCCATTACCGTCAGTCCAAATTTCCAGTCGCGACTTTCGCCAATTCCCACTGTACCAACTTATCGCTGTGGCGCGTGGTCGTCCAATAATGCTCCCGGCCCTAATGAAACTATTACGATCTTTGCTCGCCTGACCAAAGATATCGCAGCTGTAAGCGGCGCGATGGCCACCGCCGTTGTGCATTTCCAGGGCGGCGATCAAACCCTCAATCAGCATCCCGTCAGCGATAGCGGCGGCTACGTTTCATTCACGCTTGCGCTCCAGGGGCAGCAGCCGCTCAATATACCGGCCACCGTCGATGTCATTTTTACTAATTTTCCAGGCGGCACGCTGCATTGCTCCCAGGCGTTTTTCACTCCACAGTAAGCCGCTGGCAGGTCGGGCAATAATGAGCACTTCGCTGCGCGACGACTATACGCTCAATGGGCGTGCCACAGCGCGCGCATGGCTTGCCATCTTGCTGGTAGACGCGCACATGATTGAAGTTCTCGCCCGCCTCGCCCCACAAATCGCGGTACTCACTGAATGACGTGCCCCCATGCTCTATGCCCAGCGCCAGCACCAGGACGATGCCTTCGTGTAGCAAGCGAATCTCCTCCCCTGTAAGCGAGTGAGCCGGGCGCAATGGATGAATAGAGGCATAATACAACGCCTCATCCGCGTAGATATTGCCCACGCCCGCAATAACCCCCTGATCGAGCAACACCTGTTTAATCGCGCGTTTGCGCCTCGCCAGACTCCGCGCCAATCCCTCCGCTGTAAACTCGTCGCCAAGCGGTTCCATGCCAAGTCCCTGTAACGCTTCCGCCTCACGCTCAGCGGGCCATAATTCGATGCGCCCAAATTTGCGCGGGTCCGTGTACAGCAAACGCCGCCCATCAGCCAGGTCGAAACAAACGCGACAATAGCGTAGTTGAGCAGGATCGATCTCATCGCCCCTGCAAAATGAGGGACCTCTAGTATTCCACGCGGCAAAATCCCGCTCGCGCAAGCTGGTATCGATCTCCCAGCCCGGCGGCAGGAGCAAGAGATTTCCCGTCATACGGCGATGAACGGTCAGTAGCAGGTCTCCGCTCAGATCGATTATCAGATATTTCCCACGCCGCCGTATCGCCAGGATGCGCCTCCCGGCAATTTCAGCCAGAAAATCGGAAAGTTCAGGATGACCAACGGCGCGCTCCCAGAAAACTTGCGCTTCCTGAATGGTCGCGCCCACAATGGCTGCGCGCAGTTGGCGAGCAGTGTATTCTACTTCGGGTAATTCAGGCATTTGTCACTTCCCATACGCGATACCCCACCTCTGTATCCTCTACCAGCGTAGTCGCGGGCAGGCGCAGCATTCTGCCGACCGACCAGACATCGCCAGCCGCGCCTGAGACATTGCCCACCGTCACAGCCAGCGTATAAGCGGCTACTACAGGCGCAACGAACGTCACAATAACACCGGCCAGTGTGATGACCACCAGGGGAGACAGCCCGACCACCAGGTATTGATTGCGCCTGAACAGCTGGTTCTTCGCGCCGCAGTAGAGCGCGTAAGGCAGCTTCGCGCCGAAATATGGCCGTCCACCCCACAGCAGAAATGCCGCTCCGTGCAGCAGTTCGTGCAGGGGCAGCATCAAGCAATAACCCACAAAGCTGATAATCAGCCACAGCAGCACACCGCCGCCTGTTAGTCCCAGGTGCAGCGTATGGCTGCGTAAGGCATACACACTATAGTTCAGCAGGCCAAAAAACGCCGCGCCAAGCACCAGCAATTGCAAGCTCAGTTTGGCCAGAGGCAAGAGCTGTTCCTGCTCCAGCAGCGCCAACTCTTCTACTTTGCGAATATACCCGGCTTCGATGGCGGTCTGCTGATCGGTACGCAGGTGTGGGTTAAAGCGATCTATGATAGTTAATGACATCTTCTCTTTCATGCTAATATGTTATCATATCCCCAGGCGTACACAGCTTAAACACGGGCAGCGGCCAGTATGCGCTGATGTGATAAGGGGATCGGGGCGCCTATAGAATCACCTCCGTCTACGTGCTGACTCGCGAATAGTTTGCAAATTCAGGAGTTCCGCGACTTCATAGCTTGTGATAGGGCTTGGATTGGGGCGCAGGCGT
>DATGGW010000131.1:0-2315 GCA_035308345.1 Ktedonobacteraceae bacterium
GATCCCACACTCGATGTAGCCGGCATGGCGCGCAGCGAAGCCAATTTTCTGAATAGCGCGGGCCTGGTGGGCAATCCTGCGGGCGTCTCAAGCTGGGATGTGATCTCCAGCGATATTGCAGATTTCGACTCCGCACAGCCCGGCGGGCGTTCCTGGTGGGATCGTTACAACCGAACCTTCCCCAATTTTGCTCGTTATCTGACCTTCATTGGCGACATTAGTAAGCAAACCCGGCGCCGCGTCGTGATGTGGCAGGTGCCTATGGGCAATCAGTACTTCGACACTATGAACGATACGCCCGGCCATTATCAGGATAATCGCGCCGCATACATTCTAGAAAACGTGTCCAGTTTCGCGGCTGCCGGAGTGATTGCGGTACTGTTTGGCCCCGGCAATGGCGGCACCATGAATATCGATGCCATGCATGATGGCGTGACCAATCCTACCCCTATCAGCACTTACGAGTGTAATTTCTGCAACAACCATGCCAGCATCTATCCAGATGATGACGGCGGCTTCCTGCGTATCTTCGTTGGCCTTTATATGAAGCACCCCGTGCCGATTTCGTAGACAACTGTTAATTAAAGGCGATCTGGCTTCCAGGGCGACCGCAAGGTAATGAGTTACTGCCAATTCGCACGAAGTTGGTGTTTTCGTCAACTTGCGCGGCTATCATATCTCTGTTAGACTAACAAGTGATAGGGGCCTGGAGCGTTGCCTTATACCATGCGAGAGCGTACTCGGGTGAACAGCGCTGTTACCGACGCACCCCAAAGGAGAGAAAAAGATGACGATCATGATGAGTCGTAAAGCCCTTGAGGAGTATGGGCTGGTAAATCTGGGGAATATCAACTGGAACCTTGCGCCTGCGGTGTTGATCGAGCATGCAATAGCGCGCAACGAGGGTGCTCTGGCTGCCAATGGAGCCTTTGCTGCAACCACAGGTCAGCACACGGGGCGTTCGCCTAAAGATAAGTTTATTGTAGCGAACGAGGAGTACGCCTCGAAAATCTGGTGGGGTGAGATTAACCACCCCATGTCGCCGGAGAGCTTTGAAAATGTGCGCCGCAGCCTGGCTGCTTATTTGCAAGGGCGCGATGTCTACGTGCTGGATGCCGCCGCCGGAGCCGATCCTGCTTATCGTATGCCGATCCAGGTGATTACCGAATACGCCTGGCATAATCTCTTCGCGCGCCAACTTTTCCTGCGTTCCAACGAGAACGACTTGACCAGTGGCCGACAAGGTTTCACTATTCTTTGCGTGCCAAATTTCCATACCGATCCGCGCATAGACAGGACGCGCTCGGAAACGACCATTGTTATTGATTTCGAGGAGCGCCTGGTGCTGATCTCCGGTACGCAGTACGCCGGTGAGATGAAGAAAGCCGTTTTCACTGTATTGAACTTCATCTTGCCTGCGGAGGGCGTTCTGCCTATGCACTGTTCGGCCAATGTCGGCCCGGATGGTGATGTGGCCCTGTTCTTTGGCCTTTCGGGAACGGGCAAGACCAGCCTATCCGCTGATCCCAGTCGCCGCCTGATCGGCGATGATGAGCATGGGTGGAGCGATAATGGCATCTTCAACTTCGAGGGCGGATGTTATGCCAAATGCATCAACCTGTCTCAAAAGTACGAGCCGCAAATCTGGAATGCGATACGCTTCGGCGCGGTCTACGAAAACGTTGTGCTTGACGCGCGCACACGCGAACCTGATTACTCCGATGACTCTCTGACCGAGAACACGCGCGCCGCCTACCCGGTTGATTTCATCGACAATGTGATCGAATCGGGCATGGGTGGTCAGCCCAGGTCTGTCCTATTCCTCTCGGCGGATTCATTTGGCGTCCTGCCACCTATCTCAAAATTGACTACGGTACAGGCGATGTATTACTTCCTGTCCGGCTATACCAGCAAGCTGGCCGGTACCGAGAGAGGCGTTACTACACCGGAGGCCACTTTCAGCTCATGCTTTGGCGCGCCTTTCCTGCCGCTGCGCCCGGGCGAATACGCCAACCTGCTGCGCGAGCGCATCGAGAAACACAATGTGCGCTGCTATCTGCTCAATACGGGTTGGACCGGCGGCCCTTACGGTGTTGGCGAACGTATCAACATCAACTATACACGTGCCATGGTGAGAGCTGCTATCAACGGCGCGCTGGATAACATCGAGACAACCACCGATCGCACCTTTGGCCTGCAGATTCCCACCATCTGCCCCGATGTGCCAGGCGAACTGCTCATTCCACGCAATACCTGGGAGGATAAGGAAGCCTATGATCGCACGGCGGCAGATCTGGCCGGGCGTTTCAAGCAGA
>DATGGW010000132.1:0-14092 GCA_035308345.1 Ktedonobacteraceae bacterium
ATAGGGACATGTCCCACACTGCTGCGCAACATCAACGCCATTCTTGCCCTGCGCCTGAGTCGCACCAATCAGCAAATCCTCATGCATCATGCAGCCGAACGAGTCTGGTTGTCTCTCGTTGATGATCCCGCTATACCTTTACAGCGTTCGCTGGCGCTGCATATCGCGGATGCGCTGGCAACGCGCAGTCGAAAGCGCGTGCTCCTGTTCGAAGTTTGCGGGCGGGATGAGGCCGTTGGCCCGTATTTCGCCCAAAATGCAGGGCAGGTACGCCCATCGCTGCTGGACTGCGCACGCGATCACAGCCTGCTTTCGCAGCACCGCGCGCCCACCATCACAGCGGACGGTCAGCACTACGCGGCTCTGGCCGCGTTGGCATTCAATGCGCAGCAGCTTGACGGACTGGACGCGGGCATACTGACGGCGATCACCGATGTCGCGAGTTTCTACGATTACGTGCTGCTTGTCACCACGAGCATAACGCCTCCCGCGCTGGCGCAAATCGTTGGCGAATGGTATACACGGAGCGCGATGATTGTGTCCGGTGGCATGCTGAGTGAAGCAAAGTCGTTGCTTGCAGCGCGCAAAGCAGCGACCCCGGTGGTATTCGTGGCGCATATTCCCGCACGTCTCACCATTGGCCTGCAAGATCGTTATACTGCCCAAATGGATTATAAGGTGACGCGCCTGCTTCCGGCAGATTTGCCCTTGCTGACACGCTGCCGGGAAGAAGGAAAGACACTGCGCCAGCTTGCAGTCGACGCCGAACTGACGAAAGCGGTTGATTTCGTGGCGCGCACTATTGCGCGTCAGACGGTGGGCATCGCCTTCGGCGGCGGCGGCGCGCGCGGCTTCGCGCACCTGGGTGTGCTGGAACGGCTGCTTGAACATGGTGTGCCCATTGATTACATGGCTGCCTGTAGCAGCGGCATTATCACACCTGGCATGTACCTGATCGGCAAATCGTTTGCCGAAAGCGAAGAGATTTTCCTGCAAATTCAACGCAACATCGTTCGCTGGCGCATCCCGCGCACCTCTATTTTCTCTAATACCGGCTTGAAACATATGCTGCGTGAGTTGTGCGGCGAACTGCGCTTCGAGGACCTGGCCACGCCTTTCGCGATGGTGGCTGTTGACCTGAGCACGCGCGCCGGGGTCGTGCTTGATCGCGGTCTGCTGTGGCAGGCGGGATTAGCCAGTGTCTCCTTGCCGGGTATATTCCCGCCCGTGCTGGTCGGCGAACACATCTTGATGGACGCGGGTATGCATGACCCGGTACCCATTCGCCTGCTGCGCAAGATGGGCGCTGATATTCTGATCGCCTCAGAACTGGGCGGCCAGGGGCCACCTGCACTCGAAAGCGCGACTCCCTGGCTTGAAGAGATGGAGCGCTCTGCGCAGAAACGCACTCGCTCCCCGCATATCGTAGACTTGATATTGCGCACTTACGACCTGGCGATGGCGACCATCGGTATGCACAGCATTCGCGAAGCCGATGTTGTGATCCGCCCCAGGTTGCACCGCATCTCGCTGCGCCAGTTTTCCGAAGGACGCAAGTTTGTGGCGGCTGGCAGAGAAGCTGTAGAGGAGTCGCTGCCAGGATTAAGGCAATATTTGCCGTGGATAGAATAACTCGCGGGGATGCCAGGGCGACCGCGAGGGTCGCCCCTACCATATACGAAGCACGATGCCCTGGAAAATCTCCTGACCTGGCTCATCCCCCCGCGCGTTTCACCTTATACCCCAACTCTGTCAGCTTTGCCATCACTTTATCACAATGGTCGCCCTGTATCTCGATATTCCCATCCTTGACAGTGCCGCCAGAGCCACACAACTTCTTGAGTTGTTGTGCCAGGGTGGTCAATTCTGCCTCGCTTCCCATCATCCCACCGATAACCGTGACGGTTTTCCCGCCGCGATTTTTGCGGTCGCGCATAATTCGCACGATGCCATCGTTTTTCTTCGCGGGCGTTTGATTTGAGACGAATTTATCGCAGCGGCACTGTTTATATGGCTTCCCACATACGGGGCAGGTATCGACCCTGCCGCCGTCGCTGGAATACACAAGACGATCTGGCATATGTCGCCCTCCGGTAGATTATTTACGTTGCCAATTCGATCTTCAGCCCCACAATTCGGACCTCAATTGCAGGAGAGTGAGAGCATTGGGCTGCGCTTGATCGCCGCTCAGTTCCCGGTAGATTGTCGTTACGTTGACAGCGATGCGCTCACCATCCGTCCAGGCAGCGTAGCGATCCATGGGGATGTCTCTGGCGGCCTCGAGCGCGGTCATACCCGCCTCGTAGCGTTTGCGCGCTTCAGCGTAGATGTATTCGAAGTAGCCCTTGAGCTGCGCTGCGCCCTGTTTGTCGGTGATAGGGCCATGACCGGGGACAATGATATCCACATCCATTGCCAGTATACGGTCGATAGCGCGCAGCCAGTTGCCGGTCGGCCCGGCCCACATGATAGGATGGCCGCCGATGAAGAGGATGTCACCGGTGAATACCACGCGGTCGCCGGGGATATATACCAGCGTGTCACCCCTCGTGTGCGCCGGGCCTACCTCGATCAGATGCACCGTTTTATCACCCACCTTGAGGGTCAGTTCGCCCTCGAAGGTCTGCTTCGGTGGCGTTAGAGTGATATTGTCGAAGTCGAACTTGCCGAAGCAGTGTAAGATATACGCGCCCAGTTTTCCCATGTCTGGAGCCTGCTTGAGCAGCATAGCGAGATGCTCCGGCTTAGTGCTCTCGACCATCTCCTCGGCGGTGCGCCTGGACGCGATGATCTGCGCGCCGGCCACCAGTTCATTGCCGTAGCAGTGATCGCCGTTGGCGTGTGTATTCACCACTACATCGATATGCGAGGCCGCAGGGATCGACCGGCGCATGCTATCCAGCATCTCGCTGGTAAGCTTCAGATCGAAAAGTGTGTCGATCAACAGAGACGCCTCGCCATCGGTGACGATGCCCGCGTTGCTCCATCCCCAGGCGCCATCCGGCTGGAGATAGGCGTATATGGCGTTGCCAAGATCATGCAGACCCCTGGTATATTGCCAGCCGGTCATATGCTTGTCCCTTCTATTTATTCCGAAATGTAGCGCAGAAACGTATTATTTTTAGTAGGTCACGAGCACATTTTACCACCGTCTGGATTCTGTTGATCTTTGACAAACAAATAGGGTAACAGTAGTAGAGAGGTCTTCCCGTCCTGATGAATATTAACGACCAAGATCGGTAGTGAGCTGTCATGCTGACTTTGATTGCTACTGTTTATCAGCACGCAGGATGAGAGAGGATGCATTTGACATGGATCGATACAGGCGCATATACTGCTTGTGCTGCTTGTATGTCAGGGACGCGATAAATCGGGTCCGCGCGTAGGGAGCAGATTTACTGCGCCCACCGGGGAGTAGAAACTTATGATCGGTCTGGAAGGAACCAGATTAGGACGCTACCGGCTGATGCGTCGTTTAGGGCGCGGCGGGATGTCGGAAGTTTATCTTGCCAACGATGAACTTATGCATCGCGAGGTTGCCGTCAAGATCGTGAGCAGCACACACACCGAGTATATCGAGCGTTTCCAGCGCGAGGCCGAGGCTATCGGCAGACTGCAGCATGATCACATCCTTCCGGCCTTTGATTTTGGCGAGCAACCCCCCTGGCACTACCTGGTTATGCCTTATATCGAGTATTGCACATTGCTCGATGTGCTTGATAAAGGGCCTTTATCGCTGGAACACGCGGGCGAACTGCTGCTACAAATCGCCAGTGGCTTGCAGTACGCTCACAATCACGGGGTCATTCATCGCGACATTAAACCCTCGAATATCCTGCTGCGCGATGACCATTATGCCTACCTGGCTGATTTTGGGCTGGCAAAACCGCTGGGTGACGCCGGAAAGGTAACTCAGACGGGCGTGTTGCTTGGCACACCCGAATATATGGCGCCCGAACTGGCCGATGGCCCGGCAACCGAGAGCAGCGATAATTACGCGCTGGGCATTCTGCTCTATCAGATGGTCACGGGCAAGATGCCATTTACCGGAGATTCGCCCCTGGCTGTCTACTTGAAGCAGATGCGCGAGCAGCCTATACCGCCCTCGCGCATTAACCCAAAGATACCCCACGCGGTAGACCTGGTGATTATGCGCGCGCTGGAAAAAGACCCGCGCCGCCGCTATCCTTCCGCGATGGCGCTGGCGCAAGCCTACCTGCGCGCGCTCGAAATGAAGGACGCGCAGGCATCGCCGCCGCTCCAACACAGGCCGACGCTTTACGATACTGTAGAGGCGCCATTCATCGCGCCGGCGAACCCTGAGCCGCACAGGGATAGAGCATATCCAGCCGCGCCATACCAACAGGAGAGGCTGGTGCTTCCCCCTGATCCCCAGGCGCAAAGGAAACCGACTCCCGTCAGAAACGACATGCATGCCAGGCAAACACCTGTCTACTCCCCCAACCCCTACGACCCCGGCGACCTCCAGCCCCGACGTGTTCCAGCGCGCAGGAGAAATCGGATATCAATGCTGAATCTTTCTATGCTGATCGGACTGCTTTTCTTAGTACTCGTGGCTCTGATCTTCTACGCCATTTATAGTCATGGGAGCAATAGCCCGAACACACAGAAAACGCCACAGGCGACGGCAGGAAGCAGCGTAAAAGCATCAACCCCTACACCCACACCAACCATCATTGCCAGCGCGCAGCCAGGAAGTGGCACTGCTACCGCCGTGACGAGCAATCCTCCCTTACTCAACGATAGCCTCAGCAGCAATGCGAATGGCTCCTGGAGCAATGATGGCATCAGTTGTTCTTTCCGCAATGGGACGTACCATGTGCTGGTCAGCCAGGCCGATACGCTCCAGCCCTGTACGAACACACAGTTTACTTTCAGCAACGGTGCGATTAAGGTTGATCTTTCCCTCTTACAGGGCAGCGATGCAGGCATCATTTTCCGCGAAAGTGGCGACCAGTTTTACGACTTTGAGATCACCAGCCAAAGACAGTATTTCTTTCGCCGCCACGATGCTAACGGGGGCGCTAATTATGTCCACCTGGTTCCCAACACATACAACGCTGCCATCGCTCCGGGCTCCGCGACCAATACTCTGCTGATGGTTGCCAACGGCAGCGATTTTCTTCTCTATATCAACGGAACCTTAGTCAAGGAAGTGCAAGACGCCAACTTTAGCAGCGGCGGGATTGGTTTTGTCGCGGGAACGCTCGCGCCTGTATCGAGCGCGGATGCCAGTTTCTCTAACCTGGCCGTCTATCCACTCTCGTAAATTCTTCCAAATTCTCCAATCAAAGCGCAAACCTGCATGAGGTTTTTGTAGCTTTCTATTGCCACAAACAATCAAGTGCGCTATCATATTCATGAAAGAACGAGGGCAACCGCAAGGGTCTCCCCAGAGGCGCTCATTGTAAGGGCGGGGGTGGGGTTGTATGGGTGGAGACCCTTGCGGTCGCCCTCGTAGCAAAAAAAGGAAGGAACATACATGCAATCTGATAGATCAACGATGGTTGTGACGCCGCACAGCGGCGCGGCACGCTTTCTCGCTGCCTGCCACCATCGTCAGCCTGACGCTACCCCCGTGTGGTTTATGCGCCAGGCCGGGCGTTGTCTCGCGGACTATCGCGAACTGCGCAAACGCTACGATATCCTCACGATGGCTAAAACACCTGAGTTGTGCGCGCAGGTGACGCTTATGCCTGTGCAGCAGCTTGGCGTCGATGGCGCAGTGCTCTATGCCGATATTATGTTGCCCCTGGAAGGCATGGGCGTTTCGCTGGAGATTCAGCCCGACGTCGGCCCCATCATCCACAATCCTATTCGCAGCTTGCAGGATGTCGAGCGCCTGCGCGTCCCGGAGGCCGAGGAGTCTACGCCCTATGTGATGGAAGCTATCCGGTTGGCGCGCCGCGAATTGGAGGGAAAACAGGCGGTGATTGGTTTCTCCGGCGCGCCTTTCACACTGGCCTGTTATTTGATCGAGGGACGCCCGTCTCGCGATTACAGCATCGCCAAGTCGCTTATGTACGGACAGCCGCGGGCCTGGCATGCTCTGATGGAGAAGCTGACCGTAGTAGTTATACGCTACCTGCTGGCCCAGATACAGGCTGGCGTCGATGTTGTGCAGTTGTTCGATAGCTGGGTAGGCGCGTTGAGTCCCAGCGTTTACCGGCGTTTCGCGCAGCCCTATTCGCAGCGCATCCTCGAGGCAGTTAAAAAGACCGGTACGCCTTCCATTCACTTTGGCACCGGGGCGGCCAGCCTGCTGGAGGACATGACCAGGGCAGGGGGGGACATCATCAGCGTCGATTGGCGCGTAGACCTCGATGATGCCTGGGCGCGCATTGGCTACGAGCGCGGTATACAGGGCAATCTCGATCCTACGCTCCTGCTCGCTTCCTGGGAGGTTATTGAAGAGGGCATGCGCGATGTGCTGCGGCGCGCCGCCCAACGTCCCGGCCATATCTTCAACCTGGGGCATGGCGTGCTCGCACCCACCTCGCCCGACATACTGAGGCGGCTTGTCGACGCCGTACACGAGGAAACACAACGATGATGCAGGTAGGGGAACATAAGGGGCAAGAGGGCGACCGCAAGAGTCACCACCTCTATCAACCCTGCCCCCGCACCTACAATGACTATGCAGAGGTAATATGAAATGATAACTACACAAACGCGTGTCGGCGTGCTGCTGATGACCTACGGCTCGCCCGCCGCGCTGGATGATATTCCAGTCTATTTGAAAAATGTGCGCGGCGGACGCCCTCCCGACGACGAGTTGGTGCAGGAGTTTCGCCGCCGTTACGCGCTGATTGGTGGCTCTCCACTGCTGCGCATCACACAGCAGCAGGCTGCTGCGCTCGAAATAGAGCTAAATAGCCAGCATCCCAACGGGCCGCGTTTTAAGGTAATGGCTGGCATGCGCTTCGCCCCACCTTTTATCGCCGACCTGGTTCCGCAGGTTGCAGGCGAGGCGCAACAACTGGTGGGCATCATTATGTCGCCGCAATATTCGCCCATCATCATGAGCGGCTACGCCCGCGCTCTGCAAGATGCCGTTGCAGACCTGCATCGTCCCGATCTCACCCTCAAGCTGGCGGGTGACTGGCATCTCCAGCCAGATTTCCTGCAGGCATTGGCCGAACGGGTACAGCAGGCCCTGGCACGCTTCCCGGATGAGGCGCGCGAGCATGTGCCGGTTCTGTTTACAGCGCACAGTATGCCTAAACGCGTTATCGAGAAAGAACCGGACTATATAGATCACCTGCACGAGACGGCGGCGCGCGTGGCGGAGTTGGTGGGATTGCCTGCTCAGCGCTGGATGTTCTGCTATCAGAGCGCGGGCCACACCCCCGAAGAGTGGCTCAAGCCCGATTTCGCCGATATCATGCCCGAACTACGGCGCGCCGGGGAAACGCACGTGCTCATCGCGCCTGTACAATTCCTGGCTGACCATCTTGAAATTCTCTACGATATCGAGATCGGGGCGCGCCAGCAGGCCGAAGCGCAAGGTATCCAGTTTGCCAGGATTGAATCGCTGAATACCTCGCCTTTATTCATCAAAGCGCTGGCAAGTGTGGTCATGGAGACGCTCCAGTGAATGATTGACAGGGCGACCGCAAGGGTTCCTACCATACAACGGTACGCGCCTTACTCGATACGCGTGTATTTTACGCGCGCACCCTTGCGGTCGCACTTTTAATAGCATGATTCTTTATCTCCACCTTCTGCGTTTACGACCCACCAGCCAGGCCAGCAGGGCAAGACAGGCTAAGAATAACACCAGCCAGAAAGGATTTGCCAGCATAATCATCGCCAGTGTGTATATGGCACCCATTACAAAGCCAAACAGCCAGAAGAAGAGTTGCAGAAAAACTTCCATTTGCGGCACAAACATTCCAATGATCGCCAGTATAGCCAGCAGGAAAGCTATACCCAGCAGTGAAATGATTATGCGCACGAAAACCTCAATGGTCTTTCTACCAGCCCGGAACCAGAAGCCTCCCGCTGGATGCGATTCTTGTAACAAACTCATCCTGTGTTGATGTCTCCGGTTGCGAGGTATATGATCGCGAGGTATATATTTCATTGTGTTCCCCACTTTCTGCTTCTCGAGCAGGTGAATACTGGCTTATATATTCTTCAGACGAGGTTTTCTCCCTTTTGTAAAAAATCCTTTCCGGTTCAACAACTTTTCTAAGATAACTCTAAGGTTTCTGTAGTACTATATCAGATATCCTGTAC
This sequence comes from Ktedonobacteraceae bacterium, assembly GCA_035308345.1. Taxonomy (GTDB): domain Bacteria; phylum Chloroflexota; class Ktedonobacteria; order Ktedonobacterales; family Ktedonobacteraceae; genus CF-113. The sequence goes on from DATGGW010000132.1 coordinate 8,263, forward strand.
TTATTAGATAGAAGAATAACATTACTTCTCCATAAAGTCAATGATCCTGGTTATTATCGTCGTGAACACGGCATCATTACGATAAGTTTCTTACTCAGTGATTGAATGGCATGTACTGAATGTATCATATTCATAAGGTAATCTGATATATTTCAGTAAAAATCATAGGCAATGTCAGGTAGTTTGACATTGCCTATGTTGGAGCAATAACATATTCTTTAGGGCGGCCAGCGCCTCGATTATGCGAGCAAGTTGGCAAGAGCTATCAACTGGTTATTGCTCAGCGAAGCGGCTACCTGGATACCCACACCATTCTCCGTCCACGACAGCGTAGTGACGCCGCCTGCCGTCGAGAGAGTGCCGCTGGTTCCACGCAAGCTGACCTGTTGGCCGGAGGCGGGCAAGTTCGCCAGGGCTTTTCCCTCGGAAATAGTGAACTTACTATTTCCTGGCTGGTAGAGATAATTGAGGGCAAAAATCTGATTGCCGGGCGCGCCGAGCGCATCCACCGATTGGAGTTGGTAGGCGGTCTGTGCGGCCGGTATGCTAAGCAAGTGATATCCTGCCTGCTGCTGAGCCTGGGCCAGCGAGAGAGCGCCGGTGGGCGAGTTCTCTGTTGGGAAAGGCAGCACTTTCACGCCTGGTGGTGGGGTAAAAATGAAGAGACTCTGGTCGAGTGGTTGATTGAGTGAGAGAGTGAGAAGATCGAGCGTGATCTGCCCGAGGCCCTGCACATTCAGCGCGACGCGCAGGGGCAGGTTGGTGGTTTTATCCAGGTAGACATCGCCGCTGTAATTGAAGTTCCCTGTGTTGGATCCGCCTGATTGGGCCGGTGATGTGATAGCGATGTCATAGGCGGCATGCCCGTTGATATTGGCGGAAGAAGAAACCAGGGCTGCGTTACTATGTGTAAAGACTGAGCGCACCAGATTGAAAATCATCTGACTTTCGTCTCTCGTATTAGCGCCCGTTGTGGGAGTGCCTGCGCCTGTATTGTTGATTTGCCCGCTATACACCACATTCTTTTGCGGGTCGTATTGCCAGATATGTTCGCCATCGCTGACTGTTATAGTACCACTGCTTAACTGCGCAATGCTGGATTGCAAAACGTCGGTGCGGTTTTTAGCTGGGGCGTGGTTCCATATTTCACTTGTGATAGTACCCTTGACTGCCGGGCCAGCAATCGAGATATCAATGAGGGCGTGCAGCGTCTGCGCTCGATTGAGCTTTTGGTTGGCCTGGGCCAGCAATTGCATCCCCCGGTCAGGAGCAGGCGATAACCTGGGCGCCGGTGTCGGCGTATGGGTGGATGCGCTTCCACCGCAGGCAGCGAGCGTAAGCAACAGCAGCAATAAAGCGCCTGGAATGGCTATTTTCAGCCGGGTTATCGACATGGATTGCTCCCTGAATTCATCAGACTAAGGGGCGACTACACAAGTACGCTTCATATTTTTCGTACCGATACATAGTATAGCATGCGCGGTCCGGGAATGGAGGGGGCTCAATTTATTGCGCCATCGGAGGGGTTATGATTGGATCGTAGGGGTTGCAGCTGGAGAAACATCGGGAACGCGCACAAAGATGTTGCCTTTCGCGTCGACGTTAGTGTCTAAACGCGGCAGGGACGAGAGATAGAGCGCAGCGGAAGCAGAGTTATCGGGCTGTCCATATTCAGTGAAGAGGCCACCATGGCAGGGGCAATGAAATTTTCTATCTGTATTTTGCCATTGGACGATACATCCCTTGTGGGTGCAGGTGGCAGACATGGCGATCACCTTGCCTTTAGCCGGATCGCTGCTATCGTCATTGTTGCGAATGACATAGCCTGTCACTGCTTCTGAGACAAAGCTCACAGCCTGGTTGCCCAGTTTGTCCAGCGTGGTCACGAAGAGCCATTTAGACGGGATGTTAGATGGCACGATGTCATTTAGCCAGGGATCGCTAGAAGTTCGGGCAACCAGGGCCGTGATTCTGTGCTCTTCGATGACGTGATCGATGCCCGCTCCCATTGCCACCGATGCAGCGGCAACGGCAGCGGCGGCTCCAGTCGTCAGCAGGGTACGGCGAGAGACACGGGGTTGTGTTTGCGGCTTTTTAGAGAAGAAAGGGAGGCGCTTCTTAGTATGTTGTAGCTCGCTGTCCAGTTTTGCCTGTAATTCGGCCACAAATTCAGGGCGAGGGGCCGTCTCCCCACTCGAGGCTGCATGAAAGAGCGTTGCCATGCGATAGACGCGCGCCTGGTCAGGCGTCAGCCCCTCTGGAACGTGGGCGACATGACCCGCTTGCAGTTCTTCGATGTAGCGTTCTAATTCGAGATAATCTTCAAATCGTTCCTGGTCTTCACCAGCCATAGCGTCTTGTCTCCGAATTGGTTACTCATCCCTTACCTGTACGTGCGGGCGACCACAAGGGTCGCTTCTACAGGACTTACAGGGCCTTACTGACAACTTCCTCAAGATGAGCCGCGCTTTTGAGGGCGCGAAATTGCAACACTTTGACATTGGCCTCCGTCAGGCCCAACCTGGTCGCCGTATCGCGAATCGAAAGATTAAGTAGAAAACGGCAGCTCAGGACTTCGCGGTAATGCTCTGGCAGCGCCTGTAAAAGGCGTTTGACCCGCTCGCCCGGCAGGCTGCTGGCGGACACATGTTCCTCTTCAGGAGGTCCCTCCCAGCCCGCATCCAACAGTTCATCGAGCGAGCTGGTTGGTATACGATAATAGTTGCGCCAGTAGTCAGCGATAGTGGTGCGCGCGACCTGAAATAACCATTTCTGCATGCTTTGAGAGCCGCGTTCGATATCCATTCCACGCACAGCTTTGATGAATATTTGTGATGTCAGGTCTTCGGCCTCTTCGCGATTTCCCACTTTACTATAGACAAAGCGAAATATCTGGCCGACGTTTTCCTGGTAAAACGCCTGAAATTCCTGCACGTTTGCCCCTCCCGAGATCCCGGCCCCGGCAGTTTCTCGAGAATCTTGCCCTACGTTTGTCTGCGGTTCTGTTTTAACAAGATGCGTGCTCACCTGTTTCCCGCGCAGTGTACCCACTCGATGCTCCAGCAATTTAAATGACAGAGAAACCCTTGCGGATATAATTACGCCGACAGGTTACATGCATTAACGCACCTTGATGAGCATACCACCCCGTGAGTCGCTATGCAATAGTTACTGGCGCAATTGCGCGAACGCCTCCGGCCCTAGTTTCTGCTCGAGGGTGTCGAGGAAGCGCACAAGCGTGTTAACGGTCGGGTCCTGCGCGCCCTGGCGCATTTGCAAGGCGTGTTGAAGTAGCGAAATCGCTTCGGGCAAGCTGCCCTGTTCAAAGAACAACATGCCCATGTTGGTAAGGATCATGCCCTGGTCGTATGGTTCGTGCAGGTTCCGGGCAAGTTTTAAGGATTGCAGGTAGTTTTGGAGCGCCTGTGGGTAATCTTTTTCGTCCTGCGCCAGCAGCCCCATATTATGTAGCAGAACGCTTTGAAGGCGCTCGTCGGGTTGTTGATCGATGATCTGAAGGGCTCGCTCAAAGTTGACGCGCGCCTGCTGCCTTTCACCTGCGCTGCGCAACAACTCACCCTGGTTTATTAATGTGATGGCCTGTCCTTGCAAGTCATTAATCTCACACTGCCTGGTATGCGCCTGCTGGTAATAACGGGCGCTCTGCTGGTAATCGCCCAACCGCCCATAAAGCAGGCCGAGATAACTGCAGATCTGTCCTTCATCACGGGCGGCAACTGCGCCCGCCGGGGGAATCATGGCTGTATATAGGCCGATCAGGGTGTTCCACGCGCCCCAGCGCATCAAGTTGTCGTGTAACCCTTCGGCGAAGAAGAGGTCGCATGCCTGTTGCCAGCGCCAGCCCAGGCATAAATGCTGGACGACTTGCAACAGAGGTTCAACATCCTGCAGGCGCTCGCGCTCCTGAGGTGGCGGGCATTGGCGGTTCGACAGGCGTTGATAGTAGCTGGCAACGCGCATGTGACCTGCCGCCAGCCCGATATCGCGCGCCTCTGGATTGCCGGCGATGGGGTTTGGCCCGGAGGCGACTCCCATAGCAGAGTCCAGGTTGCCGCTGGTGCGTCGATCATGCCCTTCCAGGTAATGTTCACATGTATACTGGCGAATACTGTGATGCAGCAGGTAGAGCGGCTGTTCCTGCTCGCCGACAGATTGCTGGACAATTGACAGGCGTGTCAGGGTTGCCAGCTCGTGTTGATAGGAGCGCGCGTCGAGAGGTGGTCCCTCTCCTGTGATGGCGAACATCATGCCCTCGAGTGGCACAGGCTCGCTGAACAGGCACAATGCGCGCAGCAGCGTGCGTTGAATGGGGTTGAGGAAGTTATAGACCAGGCTGATAAGGTTGAGTGTCACGTTGCCATTCCACAGGAACAGGTAATCGGGTGAATTGAGCAGATAGCTGAGCGAAAAGCCACTCAGTGTGAATAAGGCGCAAAACTGCACAAGAGCGTAGACATGTCCGCCACAACGCTGCCAGACGAGCGATAATTCTGGCGCACTGCCCTGAATTCCACGCTGTTGGAGTAACGCTGCGCCTTCGGGCATGCTCACCCTCGTAACCAGGAAAGAGCGCACGCGGGGCCTATCGTCATTTTGAGTGGCATATGGCGAACGATAACTTGTAAACATGACGCGGCTGCTTCCCAGGTCTTGTTGAAGCATCTCCAGGAAGAGGGCGATAGCGCCGCGCCCCGGCAAAGGTTGCGCTGTTTCGGGATCAAGCAGCTCCTCGAATTGATCCATCACCACGAAGATGCCGGACGGGGGGCGACTCAGCGCATAGAATAGCAGCGCGATTTGTTGGTTGGGCTTAAGAAGAAAGAAATCTGCTGGTAGAGCGCCCGCATTTATAGTGCTCATGAGCGCGGCCAGGCAATCGGGCAAGGTGGCATTTGGGCCGAGAGTGAGCCAGATAAATTGCCTGAATGGCGCCGCTGTTGGCCCTCTTGTTGCCCCTCCTGTTGGTTGTAATCGCCGGTAAACCAGGGCTGCGAGCGTTGATTTGCCTATGCCCGCATCGCCTGTGAGCGCGACAGTGCTGGTCTGTGCCTCCCCAAGCATGCGTAGAATCGCACTGACATCATCCGCGCGTTGCAAAATGGAGCGCGTATCGCTAGCCGGTGGCACAAGCGCATGAATACTAAGCCTGGAAACATGCGGTAATATCGTCTGTGCAGATTGCGAAAGTTGACTTATAGCTGTTTGTTGCATAAGATTATCCCTCTGCTGTGAAAAAGAGTATAACATATCCCTTTTGCGTTATAGTGAAACGGTATGCTCTCTATGGAGGAATCATAGCCTAAATATGCTAATATAGGGGCGGGGCGCTCCCGGATAAAATCTCAGAAAGGGCTGACAAATGTTAAAAATCATCTTTATGGGGACGCCATATTTTGCCGTGCCTGCCCTCGAAGCCTTGATTGCTCATAGAGCGCCGGGCGAGCTGCTGCGCGAAGGGTATCAAATTGTCGCGGTAATCACGCGCCCGGATAAACCGTCGGGGAGAGGAAAAGAGGTGGTGTTTTCTGCGGTCAAACAGGCGGCGCTGGCGCATGATATAGCGGTCTGGCAGCCCGGATCTTTGAAACGTCCGGAGAATATCGAGGCATTGGCTGCTTATAATGCCGATCTCTACGTGGTGGCTGCATTCGGGCAGATTTTGCCGCAGGCTGCGCTTGATTTGCCGCGCTATGGCACGCTCAATATCCATGCCTCGCTTTTGCCCAGGTATCGCGGCGTCTCACCCATTTCCGAGGCTATTTTGCAGGGCGACAGCGAGACGGGTGTTAGCATCATGCTGCTCGACGCG
>DATGGW010000133.1:0-9427 GCA_035308345.1 Ktedonobacteraceae bacterium
CCATCTGGTGAACGAATTTTCCACCTGTCGCATCGACCAGTGCCTGAACTGTGCCTTCACCGCCGTCGGCCACCGGTACGATTGCAATCTCCGCCTGCGGGTAAACAGCGCGCGCCCCCTGCGCGATAGCCATGCCAGCTTCTGCCGCTGTTAGACTGCCTTTGAGGGATTGTGGAGCAATTACAATACGCATATGGTCTTCTCCTGATATTTCGCTTTCATGCTGGTTGCATTATACCAGTTCACGAATGGATATTTGCATCCATCTACGCTCTGCTCTATACTAGCAATAATGAATTTGCGCTATTTGTCACGGAGATAACTTATGTTCTATGGACTGAAATTTGCATGGCATTTGAGTCCGATCACAGCGATAGGCCTGGTGATACTGTGTTTGCTCTATATTTTCGGCATCAGGCGGGCGCGTCAAGATAATTCACAGGAAAAGCCGCTCCCGCTTCGCCGCGTAATCTCCTTTATCGCAGCGGTCGTCGTGATCGCCCTGCTGCTGCTCACACCTATCGATAACATAGCCAGGACGCAACTTTTCTTTGCCCACATGTTTCAGGCAGTGATATTGATCACACTATGCGCCCCACTGCTGGTGTATGCCTGTCCCGCGTGGCTCATACAGCCGCTTTTCGCTAATCCGTTCGTGCGGCCCATCGCACGCATTTTAACGCAGCCTGTCATCGCCTCGTTGATCTTCAACCTCAACTTTCTGTCATGGCATGCGCCGGTACTATTCAGGTTTGCGCTCCACAATGGTACGTTCTACCACGTGATGATGATTAGCTTTCTCGTCACGGCGCTGCTTAACTGGTGGCCTCTGATCGGCTCTGCGCGCGAACTGCACAAGATGACCTACCCGCAGCAGATGCTGTATGCCTTCCTGGATGGGCAGCCCGTGGACATCTTCGCTTTCTTGCTTGTCTTCTCCTTTGTGGTGATCTACCCGTACTACGCGGTACCGCCACAGCTTGGCATCTCCACTTTTGCCGACCAGGCCGCAGGCGGCGCGCTGCTGCTGCTTCCCGGCCTGGTAGACCTGGTGGTAATGTCTCCCCTGTTCTTCCGCTGGCTCGGCCAGCTTGAAGTAAAGGCCAAACTTGCTGACCAGCGCCTCCAGGAAGAGGAAGATGCCATGATGGAGGAAGAGGATATAGAGGAACACTCGCAGGCATGACAGTGCTCTGCTACGGCATCGCTGTCCAGGTCGTCCTCGCAGCGTAAACCAGAATGCAGGGCACGTTCTAGCTCGATCCTTCATCTCCAGCAGATTCCTCTTCTACCCTCGTGGAGCTAGAGCTAGCCGCATCCTCTGTTTTGAGTAGCTGCTGCGCTACTGCCTGTGCCTTTGTGCGCAACTGCCGGATCTCTGCTACCGTCGCATGCACGCTCTCTAAAATGGCGCGGTTTGCTTCGATACCAGCATGGATAAGCCAGGATGCGGCATCACTGCGCGTCGACCGGATACCAACTTCAACAAGCACATCGATTGCATCAAGATCATGACCATCAACACGACAGGCCACCACATTACTTTTATTTTTAACGGCATCTTTCAGAGATTCCACAGGGATATTTTGATCCAGGAGGGCCTGCAGTACTTTGGTGCGCACTTGCTCAAGCGACGGGCCCAACCTTTCAATAATGGCAGCGCCTATTCCCTCTCCCTCTCTAATAATTCCAAGCAGCAGGTGCTCTGTATCGATATGATGCCCAGGAGATCGCCACCCTTCACTGACCGCGAGGGCAATCACCACCTGGGAGCGCGGCGTCAATCCTGGCTCTCCCTCGACCGGCTCTTTGCCTCTACCAATAATGAACTCTATCGCCTTACGTACTTTTTGAATTTCAATTCCATACTCATTTAGCACCTTTGCTGCCGTACCTGTCCCCTCGCGCAGCAGCCCCAACAACAGATGTTCCGTACCAATAAAATTGTGGTTGAAAAGCTGCGCCTCTTCATTGGCGAAAAGCAGGGCCCGCTGCGCTTTCTCGCTAAACTTGTCAGCAAATCTCGCAAATGACGCCTCTTGTGAGAGCATTTTCTGGACAAATCCCTCAAGTTCTTGCTCGCTCATATATGTCTCCTCATCTGATCTCTTTAATCTTATCGTAATCTGTAATTTATTTACGAATTACACCTAAGAATATTGTAACCAGGAGTTTGTCTTAGTCAAGGGTTAGCCAGAAGTATTTTTCCTCGCAAACCGTCCGATGTTGTTACGTAGTTATGCGGCCTCTGAGCCATAAACAAAAATTCTATCTCGTCTTGATTCTCTCTATCATGCTGAGCTCGAGTGATATTTCCTCTCCAGGAGCAGCCCTACGTGGTATGTAGACAAACAGGACGAACTTTCACAAGAAACGAGGTCCTCTATTATGCATATTCAACGTCAGTTTGCTGGCTTTATAACCCTCCTGAGCATTCTCTGTATGCTTATCGGTTTCAGCGTTCTCACGCCGGCGATGTCACGTGCGTCATCAACATCAGGTAACAAGCTGGCAAAAGATTATGGACAAATCCTCCCCAAAAAGCTGACATCTCAATCGGTTGGTCCCGCTAAAACCATTTCGATCTACGAGTCCTCCACCGACGCCGTCACAATGTACAATCAAGGCTGTACTGCTGCTCATGGTGCGCCCGGGTTAATTATTCTTGATTGGGGCCAGCCGGTTTATTTTGGGAATAATATCTATGGCACCTACGACTTTGGCGGTCATGACGATACAGACACGTCCATCTTACATGCAATGGCCAACTTCGCACAAGGGATCTGGAGTTGCCGCACCGGTTCCACTAACATCGCTCTCGCTATTGGCGAAAGTAACTATTATTCTGATCATGCGCTCCCTCTCACAACGGCGGCATGGTATGCCGATGGTCAGCAGTGGGGCATGCTGGTCAACCGTCTGCAAAGTTATATTATCGACAATCACTATAGCGTCGTAGGCGCCAACGGAGCCGGTGACCTGGAGGTGGAGTGGGAGAACTTTACCCTGACGAGCAGCCTGGTGAATGGATATAACAGCGTTACCTCGCACATCTACTTCGATTTCGGAGACGATTCGCCCGGACATTGGTCCAACTACCAGGTATGGTATGTGGCGTATGGGGCAAAAGATAATTTGCCTCTGCCGGAGATCTACTACAATAGTGACGCAACCTACGATTGGGAGTCCCTGGATGTGTGGGCCTGCCACTATGAAGGTGGTCCCATCTACTTCAAAGGGGTCATGTCCGAAGACGTAGTTGGCACCAACTCTCCCGCTCAGGCATTTAGTGATCTGTACAATGCGGAAGCTTCGAATACTTGTACAGCGAGAGACTTGTCCGGGATGATTTTCTCTACCGAGATCTTTCACACCTGGCGGTTATCTCGCCACCTGTAGTTGCATTTCCCTGTTGTCTTCATAAAAAAGGAAGCGGACATTTACATTCCGCTTCCCTTGACTATTGTAGCGTTGTCCGCCAGGAACGCTAGACGAGCGCGTACCCGCCTTGATCCTCGTAGCCGGTGAGGCTGGGACCCCACTGAGAACCATTCCACCATTTGTGATAGACCGCGTGGTCCTTCCCAACCACAAAGATGTCGATACGGTTGGCAGACCAGGAGACTACCGAGACATTCGAGATGGCGAACCCGCCCTGGTATTCGAAGTAGGTAAGGCTAGGTCCCCACTGAGAACCATTCCACCACTTGTGGTAGACCGCACGATTTTGCCCCACCACAAAGTAGTCGATGCGGTTGGGTCCCCAGGAGTCCGCCGAGACATCTGAGTACATGTTCCCGCCTTGATACTCAAAACCGGTGAGGCTGGGGCCCCACTGAGAGCCATCCCACCACTTATGATAGACGGCATTGTTGCTCCCTATCACGAAGTAGTCGAGGCGATTGGCTCCCCAGGAGACCGCCGAGATGTTGGAAATGACATACCCGCCTTGATATTCATAGCCGGTGAGGCTAGGACCCCATTGAGAACCATCCCACCACTTGTGGTAAACCGCGTGATCACTTCCTACCACGAAGTAGTCGATGCGGTTGGCTCCCCAGGAGACCGCCGCAATGTTGGAAATGACGTACCCACCTTGATCCTCGTAGCCGGTGAGGCTGGGACCCCATTGAGAGCCATCCCACCACTTGTGATATACCGCGTGGTCACTGCCTACTACGAACAGGTCGATGCGGTTGGCCGACCAGGAAACGGCCGCGATGTTGGAAATGACATAGCCACCCTGATATTCCCAGCCGCTCCACTGGGAGCCGTTCCACCATTTGTGATAGACGGCGTGGTCACTGCCTACCACGAACAGATCGATGCGGTTGGGTCCCCATGAGACCGCCGTGATGTTGGAGATGACGTACCCGCCCAGATCCTCGTAGCCGGTGAGACTGGGGTTCCACCTGGAGCCGTCCCACCATTTGTGATAGACGGCGTGGTCGCTGCCTACCACGAAGTAGTCGATGCGGTTGGGTCCCCAGGAAACGGTTGCGATGGCAGAAGCCTGGCTCTGAATATGCGCTCCTGCCGTACTCTGGGGAGTAGCGGCACGGACGGAGGGACTGACTTGAAGAACTGCCGTCACTATGAAGAGTAAGCAAGCTATCGGTAGTACTACATAACGCATTATTTTTGACATACGCGTGCATCCTTTCTTTACGACAACCTCCTCCATGTCAGAGCATGTACGAACGAGTACTCCCTTACCCTTAATGGCACTCTCTGTTAGCGATAGGCTGTACAAAGGAATGAACGCGGATTCGCATCAAATTGTCGAAGAAGTTCATCCCCTCGCAAACCATCTTAAATACTTCACCGCCTGCGGCCTCAACTCCCCGATCATTTCCAGATCCACCGCGCTCAATGGCTTGATGAGAGCCAGAAGTCCACTAGCCAGCAGCAAGTATACCAACCCCGACGCGACAAGCATGACGCGACCCGATGCATGCCAGACCAGGCTCGGCAATGCTGCAATGGTCAGCGCCAGCAGCATACGCAGCGTGAAGCCCAGTGGATACTTTTCAGGCAGGTCGCGCCAGGTGAAAACCAGCATCAAGCCGCCAGTGGTTATTTTCGAGATGCCATCGGCTGCCAGCGCGCCCGCCGGGCCGTAGTGAGGAATAAGCAATATGCCGAGCAGAACAAGCATCGCTAATCCTATCAACCATGCCAGCACCACCAGCCGCGGCTTTTGTAGCACGTACAGTGTCGATTGATGGATGCTAGTGCCAGATATGCGCACCAGGATGTTGAAAAAGAGGAAGATGCCAAGCAGCGACCCGACCGCGTTGTAACTTGTGGGATAGAGCGCAAGCGCGATAGCCTGGGAGTTAAAAAGAGAGAAGATCAGTATGGGCGCGGCCAGCAGTGTCTCAAATTTTATCAGCGCCTGCCAGGTTCGCGCCAGGCGTTGGTAGTTTATGCCCACGAAGGCCGCCGCCAGCGCCGAGATGCCCACTCCTCCGAAGCCTGAAACCAGCAGCTGGTTGGCCGCGTCCGCGAGCTGGAAAGAGAGTGTGAAGAATGCGATTTGCGCCACCGAGACAGCAAAATAGGTCAGCAGGATAATCGAGACCTGTTTGAGCAAGGCGCCCGATATCAGGTTGGTCAACCATGCTGATAAACCGAGCCGCAACACCGGGCGTAGGGGCTGCTTGTATGCTGCGCCGCGTGTGAATATGAGAGGCCATTGCCATAATGCGAATGCTGCCGCGCTCAGCAGCGCAGCGATGGCCTGCAGCCACAACACGCTATCAATACCCCAACCCAGTTGCAGGGTGATAAAACTCACGATCAGTAGAAAGACCTGGGCCAGGCTGCCCACAATGAAGACGATGCGCATACGCATAACCGAGGCATACACGGCAATCAGCAAGCTGGTGATGCCGTTGCCAAGCACCCAGAAGGCGATGGGAGTGATATGGCCGAACAGGCCTGCGCTGAGCAGCACTCTCGCAATACCTTCGAAGGTGGGTAGTGGAACGGCAGCGAAGATCACCGCCACGTAGCGCAACGCGAAGAGCATAATGCCCAGGCTGATCGCTAAAATAAGGATGCGCAGCGCGAACATACGACGCATCAATTGCGCCGCGCTTGCCTGACCATGTTCCGCCAGCACGCGCGGCAGGTAGGTATTGGTCGCATCCTCAAATCCAAATGCTACGATATAGGCGATGGTATTAAAAGCGGTTGAGGCGATGGCATATACCCCGTACTGCTCCACCGATACCTTGCGCGTCATTATCAGACTCAGGATGAAGAGCGAGGCAAAAACCCACAGTCCGTACAACTGGTTCAGCAGATAGCTGGCAGGGGTGCGCCGCAGCAGTTGCTGCGCGCCTGCTTCTCCCAGTGGCGTTGTGGTCCCGGTTGTGCTGGTTGATAGAGGCAGCATATCGCCCTGAATTGTCTCGCTTGTTTCTCTGGCGGTGTTCACTATTAGATGTTCTTCCCTCACTATACCATCCTCCTCGTGCTGCGTTGCAGCGTCAGATTGCTCGACTTAAAATGCACCAGCCGCGTTTGGCATGGTATCATTTTCCGGCTTCCTGTTTTCATTGTATTGTCGCGCTGAAATCACTTGCAGACAGCTTAAAATTTGAGCTTAAAGAGATGGCGTGCCAGCCAGCCAATGCCGCCTAGAGCTGCGAAGAGTTCCAGCACGCTGACGTTGGCTGTCACCTGCGCGGGAGAAATCAGGTAAAACGCGCCCACTTTAGTAGCAGCAGCTATCACGAAAAGCCCCAGTCCGATCCACGCTGGCAGGGTTGCGAATAAGAGCGCGCGCTGCCAGCTGCGGCACAGGAAACCTATGGCGGTGGCCACAAGGTAAAGCAGTGCCGGAATGATGGGCGCGAGCGCTGTAGGGAATGGCCCATCCAGAGCCGCGGAAGGAGAACCAGGCAGCAGTCGCGTCCACAACTGCGGGGGAACCAGTGCCAGCGTGACCAGAATCGTCTCAAAGACCGTCAGCCCGACAATCACATAAAAGAGTCGTTTTTCTTGTTGCGAACTCGCAACGCCTGATTGAATCATTTCTTTCTCCTTCGAGTCATTGTAAGGGCGGGGGCGGTTGAGTGGAGGGTGGAGACCCTGGCGGTCGCCCTCGTACCTTCACCGCAGCGGAGGCAGGCGCGCTTGTATGTGGGTGGAGACCCTGGCGGTCGCCCTCATCCCCTTTCGTCCTGCTAATTGGTCGGAATTTTCAATAATCCCATTTCGTATTTCATCGTCAAAATGCGGCGCACAGAGTCATCGATACGCTGCATACTGATCGCGCCCGAATTGATGGCCTGCTTGATTCCCTCGATCATACTGGCGACATCCCGCGGCGTAGTGGCTCCCATCAGCAAATCGTTGCCTGCCTCAATCGCCAGGGCTGCCGCCTGCGACTCCGAGTAAAATGCAGTGATGCCCTCCATTGTCAGACTGTCGGTCATAATCACACCCTGGAAACCTAATTCGTCGCGCAGGATGCCCGTTACCACTTTGTAAGAAAGGGAAGATGGTATTGAACCATCGATGGCGTGCAGCACTTCGTGCGTCACCATGATGGCATGGATATTGCCCTGCTGAATCATGGCGCGGTAGGGCGCCCAGTCAATGGCCTCTAACTCGCTCTTTGAACGATAGACATCGGGTACGCCGCTGTGCGGGTCTGTGGCGACATCGCCCAACCCTGGAAAGTGTTTCAGCGTGCCAAATACTTTGCCACTCTGTTGCAGCCCTTGTAGATATGCCTCTGCCATGCGCGTCACAATATCGGGGTTATTGCCGAAGGTGCGTCCGTACAATTGTGGATTGTAGACGGTGTTCACATCGACGACAGGCGCGAGATTGAGGTTAAAGCCGTAGGATGCCAGATCATTAGCATCCTGAATGCCCTCCGCCTCCGCCTTGCTCGGATCGTTGGTGGCCCCGATAGACGCGGCGGAAGGACGCGGCCCGTCCAGGCCGACCAGCCGGTCAACGTAGCCGCCCTCCTGATCGATAGCCACCGCCAGGGGAATAGTGCTATTGTGCTGCATCTGTTGAATCAGTTCATTGAGCTGCGTCTTGCTTTGAATATTATTGTTGGAGGTGAATAGCAAGACCGCACCCACGTCGTACTGGTCGATCATGGCGCTAATATCGAGCGAATAAGTTGGGCCGAGAAACTGCACAATCATCATTTGCCCAAGCTTCTGGTCGAGGGTCATGTTGTGTATGACCAGGTTGATATATTGCGCGGGCGTGATTTGCTGCGTTGCAGTGGCAGATGCTCCCGGCGTTGGACGCCGGTGTAGTTCTTTGTTGACTGTGGTAAGCGGGTTATTGCCGCTTGAACTATTCGGGCTATACAGCGCAAAAGCCCAGCTTTGTGCTCCTATAAACTGAGCATAACCGGCATTGATAGCGTTGAAGACCAGAATGCCTAGCAATACGATACCGATCAACGCTGTTCCGCGTGATATGGCAACCGTCGGGGCTTTGGCAGGGCGCGAAATCGCCGGCATGAGAGGCGTAGCTTGATTCGCCTCTTCATCTTCCCATCTATCCTCTACCTCTTTGTCTATGATGCCAGTAGATGAGGGCGCGCGCGCCGCGGGTAGTGGCAGCGTATCTTCCACATCGATTGCACTGCTTACCAGTTCTATGGAGTATTCAGGGGTATTTGAATCCATTCCATTACCTCGATTCATAAAGTGAAGAGACCCGTGAAATTGCCCATTGATAAGAAAAATAAAAATATATAGATAATCTGCGCTGTTTGGCTTTATTATACACCCGCTTGTTAGAGCAGGGCCATTGCGATATACTGTGGCTACCCGGAACTGCAAATACCTGGAGAAATGGTGATTAAGAGGTATGGCAAAGATTGTGCGCCCGTTAAAACCTCAAAAGATGCAGCACGATACCAGTCATCGACTACCGAACCAGCATGTCTCGTCGACTCACGCTCTTCGCGTTATGCTGATTGGCCTGGGCATCGCCGTTGTGCTGGCCTGTATCGAGCTTGTGCTCTGGATCATCAATCCTCTTCATATAATCGGCAACGCATCACACGGCTTCCCCCCGCTGCTATGGCTTCTCTTCATCGCTCAAGCGGTTATATGCGCGCTGCTGGCGTTGGCTGCCAATAGACCTCTCGCGCTGTATCGCTACACCAGGGATGTATTGAGAGCAACGGATTACTATCGTTCCGCCTATACGCCGCTTTCTGACTGGCTGACTCTCTATACATCCACCATTACTTGCTATCAACACTCTCCCAATCCTACAATACCTGAGCGCGCGCAAGAAATGACGCTGCTCGACCTTGTGCGCCCTGGAAACCAGTTCATGATGGACCCGCAGGAACACCTGGTGTTATCAGGGACAGTAGGCGCCGGTAAGACAACCGCTCTCTATTTCTTCCAGTATATGGCCCTGTTGCGGC
>DATGGW010000134.1:0-3346 GCA_035308345.1 Ktedonobacteraceae bacterium
GGCGTCGTTTACGATGAGCATCTGGTTTTCCTCCTCCACCTGAAACAGTATCAGCGCACGCGGTCCTCGCCGGGTCGCATGCCTGTCACAGATCAAGTGTAGGAAACCGGCCTGGCAGTTGACAAGAGGGTTAGCCACGGGTCACTGCCCATCTTTGCCCATTATGTTACGAGGTGGTCTCGTCGCGGGACGTCTTCCAGCAACTGGTTGAGACCCTCGATGCCTTTTCTGAGGAGGAGCTTCAGGACCTGCAGCGCATCCTCGGGCTGCAAGAAGAGCCGGTCAGCGGTAGCTTGTTCTTCGCTCATTTCCACCAGGAGCACGAGCCGGATATGCGCGCCTGGCTGGAGAAGGTGAAAAAAGAAGGGTAACTCATCTCTAAGATCGATGAAACTTGCTATGGATGTTTTGACCCATCGGGCATGGTTGTATCCGGATGGAGTCAGTCCTGTCCAGCCCCAGTGGCGGAAGAGCCTGTATTTTTGCGCCATTTCACGCAATAATTGAGACGGTTTCCAGGAGTTTCTCTGCGAGGTTTTGATCACCTTCGATGACTGTCTGCGCTCTCGCCTGGTCTTTATTCATCCCTTTTGTAAAAAGTCTCCAACACGTTTCTTGATCCATGGTCACTACAGCGACTGGTTGGAGTTCGACCCCTTGAGAAAGGGACCATCTGTTCGCTTCTCCTACCAGATACCATGCATCTCCTGCCTCTCCAGTCACGATGAACTTGAGCACTGTTGGATCGACTACAGGAATATCTTTATACGTGTGAGGTAGCGCCCTCACAAAGGTATCAAGGACGGGATGGAAAAAGCGTTTCTCTTTGAGTCCAGGTTTCTTGACCGCGTCTCGGATCTGCTGCTGATGTAGCCATCTCTCGGTATATTCTCTCGCGGTATCCAGCCACACTGGAGCAGGCTCTGGCCCGGCCCAACTCACCACACGACCCGTCGCCATTTGATCAAGAGATTGCATGTACTCGTAAAATTGTTTCCCAGTCAACGCTAAGAGATCAGAAAGCAGCTTTGGGCTGATACGTGCTGTTGCCTTCACCCACAATTCATTGGCTTCGTTGATGCTTATTACCAGACTCTTCCATTCCTGCAAATCTTTGCTTCGCAAGAAAGGATTGCTGAAATGATCTCTCGCGCCAGAAAGATAGCCTATGTCATCTCCTAACAGATGCAGCCCAATATCCTTGACGGTCCACCCTGGACAAATGGTCGGTTTCTCCCAATCTTCGGCTTCAAGCTCAGAAAAAAGCTCTAACAACTGCTTTCGCTCTTGTGGGAAAAGATCGATAACCATGATCGGTTTAACGTGTTGCATGCTGCTTCTCACTCTACTTTATACGCGTGCTATTTTACTTTTGTGGTTTCATAATAGTTTTGTCCCCTTTGCTTCACGAAGATCAACTACACGCCGCTAAAAGCCGAGAATCCACCATCAACCGGTACCACTATTCCCGTCACGAAAGCCGATGCCGGGCTGACCAGCCACAACAGTGTCCCAACCAGATCTTCCGGCGTGCCTAATCGTCCCATCGGCGTATGATCGAGAATGGCCTGCCCGCGCGGCGTCCATGCCCCGCTTGCTTTATCTTTCAGTAAAAAACGGTTCTGTTCGGTGAGGAAGAAGCCAGGCGCGATGGCGTTGACACGAATGCGCGGACTATATTCCTGCGCCATATGCACAGCCAGCCACTGCGTAAAGTTCGCAACGGCAGCTTTGGCCGCACTGTAGGCGGGAATGCGCGTCAATGGACGCAGCGCGTTCATCGAAGTCACATTTACGATACAGCCCGCGCCGCGCTCTGCCATTGCTCGTCCAAACACCTGGCAACTCAGCAGCGTCCCTGTGAAGTTTAAAGCGAAAACACTCTCGATAGCTGTCCTGTCCAGCTCGAAAAAGGTCTGTGTTGCCGTTGTCGTTGCCTGTGGATGATTGCCACCTGCCGCGTTGATGAGTATATCGACAGGGCCAAAGGTATCTATTACCTGCCCAAGCGCGCGTTCCAGGGAGGTGCGATCAAGCACATCGCAGGCCATGCCGATAGCCCGGTTCCCCTCTACATGGATTGCCTCGGCAACCGCTTTTGCCTTCGCTTCGTGCAAACCAATCACTGCCACCTTTGCGCCAGCCTGAGCCAACGCCTGAGCCATTGCGCTGCCCAGAATGCCGCTCCCGCCGGTAATGACTGCAACCTGATCCTGTACATCGAAAAGCGATAGTGGCTTCACGGGGCCTATCCTCCAAATGTATTGGACTACTCCGCTAAATCCATACTCAGAATCTTCAGCCACACATCCTGTTTGCCTTCTCCATCAAATGTATTCCTCGACGGTTCCAGGCAGAAGATCACGTTCACTTTCGCGCCTTCTGGATAAGAATCGATGAAAGGGCCTTTGCGCAGGAAGGTTCCATCGAACTGGGAAGTATTATGGCGCAGGCGCACACGCAGGTGTCGTCCCTCTGCACCGCTGGACCAGCGGCGCGCCAGGCGTAAGCCATTCATTCTAAAAACTGGTTCGGGATTGGCCGCGCCAAAGGGGCTGAGCTGGCTTATTTTTGTATAGGCTTCATAGGTAAGCTGGCTCTCCGGTTTAGTGATAACCATATCAACCATGTGCGTCAGAGATGGCAGGCTCGTCTCCTGCTCTATCACTATCCCGGTCAGGTCAGGTGTCTCTTCCTCACCCACTGCTGTCCCGTTGGACGATGCGCTGTTGCCCTGCCAGTTGAGCAGGTGTATATGCAGAGCCTCGATGTTGGTATTGAGGATGGTGAAGCCACCGGCCTGGGCGTGTCCGCCATGACGCTCGAAGAGGTCGGCGCGGCTGCGCAGCGCCTCGATGATATTGAAGTCGCCATGACTGCGCGCTGAACCCCGGCTGGTTTCGCTGTCCTGGCTGAGCACAAAGACCGGGCGCTGAAGTTCTTCCGAGAGCTTGCCCGCCACCAGCCCGATGATGCCCTCCGGCCACACAGCTTTATCGCCGTAGACCAGTACGACCTGGTTATTGGCCTGGCTCTGCGCCTGCTCATGCACGCGCTCCATCAACTCCACGGTGATCCGCTGGCGCGCCTGGTTAAGTTCCTCCAGTTCTCTTGCGCGAGCCTGCGCTTCCACCGCGTCATCTGTGATCAGCAATTCAAAGGCGATTCCTGCGTGTTTCATGCGCCCGGCAGCATTGATGCGCGGCCCCAGCGCGTAGGAGATGTCGCGCTCGCGCAGTTTGCCTGGATGCAGGTTGGCGACATGCATTAGCGCCTTCAAGCCAGCATTGGTGGTGGAATTAAGTTGCTGTATGCCCAGGCGCGCCAGCGTGTGGTTTTCGCCGAG
>DATGGW010000135.1:0-4333 GCA_035308345.1 Ktedonobacteraceae bacterium
CACGTCATGGTTGCGACAGTAATAGTAGTACAATCCAGGCATGTTAAAGAGGACGGTGGCGAATTCTCCACCAGGCACAGCATCTGTTCCAGAGAGTCGATACAAGCCAATATCGACCGGATTGACCGGCGAGGACCAGCCGTCGACAAGCCCCACAAAGTGCGTGTCCTCATCGAGGTTGTGCCAGGTGACTGCGCCATCGCGGGAGATAGCAAGAAATTCGGAGGCGAAATCATCGTGGCCTTTTAGCACAAAGTTGTGGGCAATCGATGTGAGGTTGGCAAGCGGTCCCTGAACCCAGATTACCCCTTCCATTGACAACGGGAAGTTTATTTTCTCTCGCCCCGCGACAACGCGAGAAAAGACGCTATTCCATGTGTCCAGGCGCGTTTCAAAGTAGTGATACAGGCCCGGTTTAGTGAAGGTAAAGCGTACGCTTTTCCCCGACGCCACATTGAACGAGAAAGTTTGGCGATTCAAGAACCCGCTGTGATCAGGCGTGGTAGTAAAAGGATGCGCGCTCTTATCGTCATTTTGCCATATGACGGTTGTTCCCAGATGCACCGTCAGGATAAATGGTTCAAACAGATTTTTGCTAAAGGGAATGGTGACGGTAGCCGCCGAAGAAAATTTCACTTGCTTGCCATTTGTGTCTATCGCCCGACGGGCCAGGAGCAGAGGACTGAGCGCAACGGCTGCTACCATGCAAGCGATGAGAACGGTTAGCAGAAGTCCTAACCGCCAACGTTTATTGATTATAGCCAAGAGAAACTCCTTTTTGAGCGCTTCGATTTTCCCGGGAGCGCTTCAATACTTTAAGATCAGTATAAAGGAGTTTTCAAATTTGCCAGCGCCCATCGCGCAGCAGGATATTATCCGTCAAGCGCAGCGCGCCGACCCGCGCCGCGATCACCAGCAGCAGATTGGTTGGATTGGCCGGCAAGGTGTCGCCCGGGTGCTCAAATGTGGACGGATCACAGGCAGTGACATACTCTACCTGAATACCCGTTGTGACGCCGGTCATGGCCTGCTCAATGAACGCGAGACGACGTTCGCCTCCTTCTATCAAGGCTTTTCCAGCCAGCAATGCTTGATAGAGCCGGGCTGCTGCCTGCCGTTCTGGGGGGGAGAGCAAGTGGTCAGGGCTTCCTGTGTACGCTCCTCCTAAAGCCAGTCCATCTGTATCGCGCACGGTAGGCAACACCTGCACCTTCACATCGATATTGAGATCACGCACGAGTTGTTGAACCAGCGCCACATGCTGGGCGTTTTTCTGACCAAAATAGGCCACATCAGGCCGCACCAGTTGAAATAATTTGGTGATGATAGTGGCGTATCCTCGCAGTCGCTCAGGCCGAAACGCGCCTTCCAATCGCTCGGCGACCGGGCCAGAAGGAGTGACATAGGTAGAAAAATTGGGAGGGTACATATCTTCGACACGCGGGAGAAATACCACGTCTACCTGCTCCGAGTCCAGAAACGCCAGGTCACGCGCCAGGTCGTGCGGATAAAGGGCCGGGTCTTCATCCTGCCCAAACTGGAGCGGATTAACAAAAATACTGACGATACTATACTCGCATTCTTGTCGCGCAGCCTGTATCAAAGATGCATGACCCGCATGAAGTGCGCCACTCGTGGGGATGAATCCCACCGGGCCACCGGCGAGCCATCCCCGCGACGTTTCTGTTATTTCATCCAGACCATGTATAATGCGCATATTACCAACCTGCATGACCCGCACGGGGTCCATATCAAATCAACTCTGATGTATGTAGTACACATAACGATTGGCATCACTACTAGTAACCTGCCTGTGCTATACTACGGTGGACGCGATCAATCGCGTCCCTACGAACCAAACCTGGACTCTCAGACCGCCCCGATATCCACTATACGGCTGATATATATACGCAACTCACCCATGACTTTCTTACAAATGTCGTGGCAGAGCGGCTACACTTGTCGCAAGTTTCCAGGGCGACCGCAAGGGTCGCCCCTACTATACTCGAGACGAGGCTGGTAAAGGTATTGTTGTATCCTCTACTGGTTGAGGTGACTCGCCTGTGCAGGCGTTTTGGCGAGGCTACAGATGCGTATGCCACTACGCATCAGTTTGGGGCGGAGCATGCGCCGATGGCCTGGCTCGCGGGCAAGTTAGCGAGCGATATCTCTGCCGAGATCGAAATTTTGCAGCAGCCAGCTTTGTTCATCTGTCGTAGGGACGCGATTGATCGCGTCCACCAGGGGGGCAGTCCGGAATCTGTTGTCGAAACCATCTTGCAATGGAGCGCGGATGCGATGCAGGGCGCAAGCGCTCCAGTCAAACCGCAGGGAAAGGTAGAGGCGTATTGCATGAAGTGCAAAGAGAAAAGGGTAATGCTAAATGCGCACGAAATAACCATGAAGGATGGGCGCATCTCGGTGCATGGCGACTGCGCGGTATGTGGCTCCCAATTGTTCCGCATGGGCCGCCTCACGCCAGGCTATCCACAGACGCCTTTGTAGGGAGCTGATTTATCGCGTCCTTACGGAAATTTGAGGGTTCGTCTAAAAAAGTGACCTCAATCGCTTGACGTATGGTAATTCAGAACGTATAATCTGCTTCATGTCTAAACGAGGTTTTTTCAGGGGCCGTGTTCCCCAATTATCCCTGACACCAGGGAGGAGTAGACTATGACTATTAGTGGACAGAGTGATACAACCCAGGCAAAGCCAGAACAAAAGGTGTATCGTTTGACTCCCGAAGGCTTTGCGAAAAAGCAAGAACGCCTGGACTATTTGCGTACTGTGAAACGCAAAGAGATAGCTGACTATATCCATGAGGCGAAAGAAGCCGGAGATATCAGCGAAAGCAGTGCTTATGAAGACGCCAAGAATGAACAGGCGAAGGTGGAGGGTGAAATCCTGCAACTGGAGCGTTTGTTGGCGGTGGCGGAAATAATGACGGGCGATATGCATGACGATGTGGAAGGGCCACCAGTGGTGCGCATAGGCATGCAGGTTGAGGTACAGGCCAATTCCGGCTCGACGCGCACATTCAAGATTGTGGAGACATTCGAGGCTGACCCCAAAACAGGTTTGATCTCCGATCAATCACCGGTTGGCAAAGCCTTGATGGGACACCAGGAAGGCGACCAGGTCACGGTCTCAACGCCCGGCGGTGTGACCAACTATACTATTCGCACCATTCGCCCCATGCTATAAGAGCAAAACAGGAACGCAATGGGCATCATCCATTGCGTTCCTGTTTTCTTTTAAGAAGATCTAATACATGCGGCGGGGTTTGCGGCGCTGCTCGCCGGGCAGGAGTAGATCAAGGATATCATCGATGGTGACGACGCCTTCCAGCGTGCCTGCCTCGCTCACGACGGGTACGGCCAGGAAATTGTATTTCGCCATGATTTCGGCGACTGCGCGCGGCTCGGTGTCCGGTTGCACAGTGACGAGATCTGTTTTCATCAATTCTTGCAGCGGCTGCGCGGAATCGGCTATCAGCAACTCCCACAGGGAAACGATGCCCAACAGTGTGTAATCTTCTCGCGCCTCGTCGGCGATACAATAGACGTAAGCCAGCCGCACATCCTGCTCGCGAATATTGGAGCGCACCGCCTCCAATGCCTCGCCCGCGGTTTTTGTGGCATCGATGGCGACAAAGTCGGTGGTCATGATGCCGCCGGTGCTCTCCTCTTCGTACTCAAGCAGTTCTTGCACGTCCTCCGACTCTTGCGGGGTCATCAGGCGCAGTAGTTCCTGCGCGCGTTCCTCCGGCAAACGAGCGAGTAAATCGGCGGCTTCATCTGGTTCCATCTCCTCCAGGATATCGGCGGCGCGCTCGGCGCTGATATTTTCGAGTATGTGGCTCTGGCGATCGGTATCGAGTTCTTCCAGGGCGCCTGCGGCGGTCTGGTCGTCCAGCCCTTCGAGCAGGTGCGCGCCCTGTCCCGGAGTAAGCTGGTAGACGATATCCGCTATATCGGCGGGGCGCAGTCCTGCAAGCTGGCCGCTTTGCGGACGGGCTGTTTTGGCGTCTGATGGCGCGGGAGACGGTTCGCCTGCGGGCGGGCGGGCGGGCGCGATAAATCTGGCCCCAACGGATGGGGGGGACGGTTCGGATGGGGGCGTGGGTTCGCCGATCAGCTCGATATGTTCCCAGGGAATGAGCTTGACGTGGGTGGACGCGACAAATCGCGTTCCTACAAGCCAGGAGGGCGCGAGGCGGCGCAGCAATCCCAGGGCGCTGTTATCGATGCCGAGGATACGCCAGTCGTCGTTAAAACAGACATCATTGACGCGCGCGGCTTTTTTATGTTGCAGATCAATGACCTGTTTATCG
>DATGGW010000136.1:0-16939 GCA_035308345.1 Ktedonobacteraceae bacterium
TCGGCATTGTCGATTCCTCTGCCGGGGGACTTGGCGGTTGTCCATACGCGCCGGGCGCGGCTGGCAACCTGGCGACCGAGGACCTGTTGTATATGCTAGATGGTATGGGTATTGAGACGGGCGTTAACCTGGAGAAAGTGGTAGCAGCTACCAGCTTTATCATGCCGTACCTGGGGCATAAGCCAACAAGCAAGTATTACCAGGCGGCAATTGCCTCACCCTAGTTCCAGGGCGGGGACAAGCCCACGCCCGTACCCTGTGCGGGTTCGGCGAGCTGATTCGTCGTGGGGTACGGGCGTACCCTTGCGGTCGTCCTCGTCTCTACATATCACGGGTGCGTTTGCAGGTACTTGATCGCTGCGACCAGTTGCACATCCCCGCTGTTGAGAATCTGCTGCAGTGTCATATTGCGCTGGTTCTCAACATTGGGCGTGAGCGGGAATGTGTTCTGGGGGAGATTGACGACGGTATTGGGTGTGATGCCTTTATTTCGGATGAAGTTGCCGTTCGGTGTCAGCCATTCCATGACGCCCAGGAAAATGGCCGAGCCATCGGGCAAATCAAACTCGTTGAGAACTGTGCCTGTTCCAAGTGTTGTTGTTCCCATGATGATGGCGCGCTTGTGATCCTGCAATGCGCCGGAGACGATCTCCGCAGCGCTGGCGGTGTTGCCGTTGACCAGCACAACAATAGGTATATGCGTATCAACGGGATGACCGGTCACAGGATCGGGCGTGCGAGCGCCGGAGCTGTCCTGTTCCAATAGCACATTGCCGCTACCGATAAACTCGCTGGCCGTATTGATGGCCTGCTGCAACAAGCCGCCGGGATTGTCGCGCAGATCGAGAATGATGGACGTTGCTCCCGACTTTTTAGCCAGTGTAAGGTCCGTATTGAGCTCATCGGAGGCGCCGTCATCGAAACCTAGAATCTGGATATCCGCGATATGTGCTGCGGTGATGTAGTGCATGATCACGCTTGGAATCTTAAAGTTAGCGCGCGTCACGTTAATCGTCAGATGCTGGTTGGTTGGGGGCCTCTGTACGGTTATCGCTACACTTGTGCCGACGTTGCCTTCGATAAGGTTGTGAATAGTATTGATATCTTTGCCGGCGACGTTTGTCCCGTTGACAGCCACGATGATATCACCACTTTTGAAACCGGCCTTGTCAGCGGGAGCGCCGGGGACCGTGGCTGTAATAATGACCTGTTTTGTGGTAGGGTCCTGCTGGATGTAAATACCGATGCCACTGGAGTTGCCGCTTAATTCTTGCTGCTGCGCCTTCACCTGGGCTGGTGTCAGGAAGTAGGTGTGGCCTTTATCGTTTAGCACGGCTAGCATGGCGCTAATGGCCGCGTAGGACATTTGCCGGTAGTTTACGGCTTTACGATCAACGTAGTTCTGATCTACAATTGACCATGCCTGCTGGAAGAGGTTGGCATAGTAGCTGGACTGGTTGCTGGGAGAAAACAGCGTGCTGGAATAGAGCTGGTGGCCGAACCAGCCACCGGTAAAGGCAATCAACATCAGGCTAATGGTAAAGACAATCTGTCCCAGCTTGTTGCTGGCGCTCCTGGTATTGCCCACATAGAACTGTCCTGTTGGGAGTTTCTGTGATGCGGGTGATTGGACATCATTTGGTTCCGAGGAGGAAGTACTGAGCGCATCATTATGTATTCTTTCAGGAAATCTATCGTTTAGATCGGGTTGTATGGATTGATTAGACGGTTCTTGCTGTTCATACCAACGTGGATCGTCATAGTTGCTCACAGATTGCCTGCCTTTCAAGAATGTTTTTATTTCTCTATGTTTTATTCACGAGATGTGGATGTTTGCCCTACAAGAATGTAGTGTTACTATCGTAGTCGCCTGACATGTGTATGTCAACTGACCTGCCCAGTGCGTTGATATCAGGGAGGGACCGTATGCTTTCACATTTGCCTTTCCATCCATGGGTGAAGAGACTTGTGAGGATTCTCTTGATCCTGCTGCTCATTCTCGTGTTCGTCCTCGTCGCCTGTGTTGCCTTTGTCGAGATTCGACGCAATCAAGCGCTCATGCTGCCCGCACCGACCGGCCCCTCTGCCGTCGGTAGGATGGAGTACGATTGGACTGACCAGTCACGAAATGATTTCCTGGCGCCGTATGCAGGAATGAAAAGAGAGCTTGTCGTCTGGGCCTGGTATCCCGCTATGCACGTGTCCGGAGCGCAACCCGCGCCCTATCTTCCGTCGAAGTGGGGGCAGTTGAGCGATCAGCAGCATGGCTTCCTCGGGCAGCAGCTCATACAGAGCAGCGATTCTATCCAGACCCACAGCTTCGATCGCGCCCCACTTGCCCCCGCTGCAGCGCGCTATCCCGTGCTCATTTTCGAACCAGGACTGGGCAACATCCCGACGCAGTACACGACGCTGCTCGAGGACCTCGCGAGCCACGGCTACATCATCTTTGCCATCACGCCTACCTATAGTTCTGATGTGGTGGTCTTTCCCAATGGACGCGTTGCAGAGGCGACACCCGCCGGGCAGCCCCCAGATACGAATACGACCCTGCAGGCAGCGGGCGATCAGCTCGTGACGGTCTGGGCGCAGGACGTGATCTTTGTCATGAACCAGCTTGGCAGGCTGAACACGACGCCGGGAAACATATTTAGCGGACGCCTCGACCTTGCGCGTCTTGGCGTCTTCGGGCATTCCTTTGGCGGCGCGACGGCTGCACAGGTTTGCCATATGGATGCGCGCTGCAAGGCCGGTTTAGACATCGATGGTGATTTTTTCGGAGATGTGGTGCAGGCAGGCCTCGATAGGCCGTTCATGGTGATCCAGAGCGACCCGGGCACCTGCTCCAATGCCAGTTGCCGCTCCTTTCAGAGCGAGGTCCAGACGATCTTACGCATGGTGCCGCGGGGCGCGAGCTATCACATTGACGTCAAAAACACCGAGCACTTTAACTTCTCCGATTACGCCGTCTATTTCTCGCCCGCGCGTGCCCTCGGGCTGCTTGGTTCCATCGACGGTGTGCGCGGGTTGCAGATCACACGCACCTACGTGCGCGCCTTCTTCGATACATATCTTAACAATACGCCTTCTCCGTTGCTCCAGGGTCCGGCGAGTGCCTATCCGGAGGTGCAATTCTCTCCCCCTTGAGAGCATGAACGACACAAAAAAACAGGGTTTAGAAACGAACCCTGTTTTTGTCTTGCAACGGCGCGTGACGCGCTCACTCCCTGTATGTAAAGGAACAGTTCAGTTAGGCGTCCACGGGGGTGACGGCTACCTCTTTTTCCTCAGAGACAAGGGCAGGTTCTGGTGTTATGTGAGTCGTTGGAGCGGTTTCGGCAACATCTGCTTGTTGTGCGTGGTGCTTTTTGGTAGGAGCAGGGGCGGGAGTTTGCTTCCTGGGTGGTTCCCAGCCGGGCGCGCGGGAGACGATCATCGACATCATTTTGCCTTCCATGACTGGAGTGCGCTCCATGACAGCCATTCCCTTTAAGACTTCCGCGATGCCGTCCAGCAATTTGCGCCCGATGTCGGGGTGGCGCATTTCCGCTCCTCGAAACTTAATACTGACCCTCACGCGGTCTCCATCAGCCAGAAACTCTTGAATCTTACGCGTCTTAACCTCTACATCATGTTCATCGGTACGCGGACTGAGACGAATCTCTTTTAAGGTGACTGTCTTCTGGTTCTTGCGGGCCTCGTTCTCTTTCTTCGCCTGCTCATACTTGTAGCGACCGAAGTCCATCAATTTGCAGACGGGTGGATTGGCGTTGGGCGAAACCTCGACTAGGTCAAGATTCCGGTCGCGGGCAATATCGAGCGCACGCTGGGGAGGCATCACTCCCATCATCTCGCCGTTTTCATCGATTAAGCGTACTTCACGTGCGCGGATGCGCTCATTGACCCGCGTCTCTCGCGGGCGTTCGTTCCCCCGAAAATCCCTGTTAATAGGCCAGACCTCCTTCTTGGATACAAAGATCCTCAACAATATTAAAAAACAATAGCTGAAATACCACATAAAGTGTAACATACTGCTTGAGGCAAGTCAAATTTTTCACGTTAAAGCGCAGATTTTTGTTGTTCGCGCAGCATAGTTGTGAGCTTGCCTACCACATCATAGCGCTGGAAGGATGGCATGAGGTATACTCCCTGGATGAGGCTGCGCGCTGCCGTCAGCAATTGCTGCGCTAAGTGCAAGCCCTCTTCATGGCCCCGTTCCCCGGCTTCTTGCATGCGCCTGCGTGCTTCCTCAGGAATGGTGATGCCCGGCACTTCGTTGTGCAGGTATTCGGCGTGGCGGAAGCTATGTAAAGGAATGCAGCCAAGTATCAGCGGAATGGGCGGTTTGCCAGCACGCTCCAGGAAGCGCAATAACGGAGCCAGTTCATAGATCGGCTGCGTCATGATGAAATGCGCGCCTGCATCGATCTTGCGCCAGTACCTGGCAATTTCCTGGTCTGTCTGTTCGTCGGTCATGTTGAGGTTGAGAGCCGCCCCGATGTGAAAGCTGCTCTTCGCACCAATCGATGAATCGGCCGCATCATGACCCTCATTCATACCGCGAATGACCGAGATCAGCCCGACCGAATCAACGTCCCATACGCCCGTGGTATTGGGGTAGTCTCCTACATGCAATGGATCTCCCGTCAGTGCAATAATGTTACGAATGCCCAGCGCGTGCGCCCCTAACAGTTCCGATTGCAGCGCCATCAGATTGCGGTCGCGCGTGGTGAAGTGGATGATGGTCTCAATGCCAAGGTGATCCTGTATCAGGCGCGCCAGGGCCATGCAGCTCATGCGCACGCGCGCCATCGGGCTGTCGGCGATATTGATGCAATCCACTCCCATCTCTTGCAAGAAGGCCGCGCCCTCCAAAATCTTGGCGGGATTCAGACCTTTGGGTGGGTCAAGCTCAACGCTTATCACAAATTCGCCCGCGGCCAGCTTCTCCTGCAGGCGTGTTTTTGATCCCTGCTGGGGCAAGATAACCTCTTCTTCAATCAGCCTGGCGATGACGGCCTGTCCCGATGAGACTACATGAGGAGCAGTGTGCGTCGTTTGCTCTGTCGCATCCTGGTCAGGCGATTGCGAAGTTCCATTGTACTCGTCGAGCGCGTTGCGCATGGCGGCGATATGACGTGGAGTGGTTCCGCAGCAGCCTCCAATCAACTGCACGCCTGCTTTTGCGAAGCGCAGAGCGTAGTCTGCGAAGTAGTCGGGGGTAGCTACATAAAAGAAGCGGTTGTCAATGCGCGTTGGCAATCCAGCGTTGGGCTGCGCGGAGAACAGGTGAGTCCCGGCCTGGTTATCCTGCTGGTGTTTGTCCAGCTCCGCGATCATCTCTTGCAGCGCGTCAAAGGTGGCTGCCGGTCCTACGCTGCAATTCGCGCCTATGACATCTACGCCCAGGTCATGCAGCACAGTAGCGACACGCGCTGCCGACTGACCAGAGAGCGTGTGACCGTCCTCGTAAAAGCTCATCTGCGCGACAATGGGCAAGCCGCCTACTTCCTGTGCTGCCAATACCGCCTGGCGCAGTTCCGCCAGGCTTGAAAACGTCTCCAGGATCAGCAGATCGGCTCCACCCTCCTGCAGCGCCTCGATCTGGTCGCGAAAGGTGCGGCGCAGTTCGCTTAACCGGCTTTCGTCGGGTGCCTGTAGCGGACGGCCCGATGGTCCGACCGCTCCCGCAATGAAGACGGGTCGCCCCGATACCTCTCTAGCTTCGCGCGCCAGGCGCACCGCGCTCTTATTGATGGCGCGTACTTGCTCTTCCAGGCCATAGCCTTCCAGCCTGGCGCGATTGGCTCCAAAAGAATTTGTCTCGATGATCTGCGCGCCCGCGCTGATATATTCGCGGTGAATGCCTGCGATTAACTCCGGCTGCGATAGATTGAGCGCGTCAAAACACTTTTCGTAGGTGATGCCGCGCGCGTATAATAGTGAACCCATTGCGCCATCACACAGCAATGGGCGCTGGCGTAGTTGTTGAAGTAGCGCGTGTTCCATGATTTCCCTCACAATACATCCCAGGGCGGGGGGCAAGCCCCGCCCTTCCCAGGGCGACCGCAAGGGTCGCCCCTACCATATACGAAGGACGGGGCAAATCTGACGGGTTGGCCCCGCCTATTTGTTCTCTATTGTACTCTCAATCTGGCTTTTATGGAAATGGCGCATCATCAAATGCAAGGGGGAAATCCAGGAAGACCGCAATAGTAGTTTATCGCACATGGTTTCAGTCCGGTTGGGTGAGCTAGCGATGGGTGTTCGAGTCCTCATGCGTCTGAAGCTGTGACGAGAACATGGTCAACCAGGGAGCCTGATGGTGTTCAGGCAGAAGCAGGCCGGGCAAAAGCGATTGGATGAACGACGTTTTTGTGCTCGAATCAATTTCTGGCGGCAGCAGGCTCACCATACGATTTGCAGCGTCGAGCGCGTGATCGATACGCCGGGTATGCAGGTCCAATAGCTGTTTGTGTAGATCGACCTCTTTTTGCGCAATTTCCAGGCGCTGGCGCTCCATTTTGATCTGAGCAGCCAGTTTGCTGTGCCTGCTCGCGCGTGCGTCTTCATTAGAAGACATATCTTTTAATGTTATAGCTGTATTTACAGCGTGGCTGTTCCGACTATCTACTCCGGCATCAGACCAGTTATCTGGCTCCTCCATGTTTTGTGGCGGCGTAGAATCAACACTGGCAGAAGTGGGAGCGGTAGAAAGATTGCTTTGCAAGTATTTTTCAAGATCGGCGGGTCGAAAACGTAAACGGTGCGACACTTTGAACGCGGGTAGCTCCCCTCGCTCTACCATACGTAGTACCGTGCGTGGATTCACATCCAGACGTTCAGCAACATGTTGAACATCTAACAGCTTCTCCTCTTGCATGCGGTAATCTCCTTGTCAACTTTTCTGACCTCAAAGTATAACTATTAGCACTATCATAGTCTAAATAGGGCGAAATGTCAATAATAATGCTTATTTCACTGAAAAACTCGGACAGATAGGACCAAATGGGTCAGAATATGCCAGTAAACATTTGATAGTTATGACCTCAATTGCGTCTAAATTATATAAGAGTTGAATAGCAATTGTGAGATTTAAGACTTGAATAAGCCGACAGAAATGCATTATTATGTATATGTCCGTCGGATCACTGAGAGAGGAAGTGCCAATTTGATAATATCAAGTAGAAACAGTCATTATTATGACTGCTTTAATGATACGAGCGAAAAAAGCCCATAGCCAATCAGCATTGATGCGCAGGTGTGGATCAGCTTACGGGGCGCAGCCGCTTCATATATAGATAGACGTAACTTGCCTGGATTTTTTGAAAAATTCATTACGGAGAACCAGCATGAAAAGAAATAATGATCTTGCAAACTATCGCCTGTTGCGCGAGATCTCCTACCGAGGGTCTGTAATCATCTATGAGGCTGAAGACCTGGACCTGAAAAGAAAGGTCGCCATTAAAGCCTTATACCTGGACGAGATACGTGATAGACGGGAGCGCTCCTCAGTGGCTGACCATTTCCGCGATGAGTGCTACTATCTTGCGCAGATGAATCATCAAAATATCGTGAAGTTATTCGAATACGGTGAAGATAATCACCTGCTCTATATGGCAATGGAGTTTGCACCCTTTGGTACGCTGGCCCGGAGATATCCACCTGGAAGTAAACTCCCATTCGCGCTTGTTCGCAGATACGCGCGCCAAATCTGTTCTGCTCTCCAGTATATGCACGAACGAGGACTGCTTCACCGCGACGTCAAACCTTCGAATATCCTGCTGAGTAATGGTGATTGGGCCTTGCTTGGTGATTTAGGCCTGGCTACGCGGGAAGTGGATGTGCCCGGCTACGGCAAGCCCGTGGGAACATGGGCATATATGGCGCCGGAATTGGCAGAAGAGGGGCCATGTGCGGCAAGCGATCAGTATGCGCTGGCGACCATGCTTTATGAATGGTTGACCGGGTTTAGCCCATTTGAAGGGGATGGAAAAGAGCTCCTCCGTCTACGCCAGCACTACTTGGCCCCATCCCTGCGCCCATTGAGACCGGACATACCATCACCGGTTGAAAGGGTGGTATTAAAAGCCCTGGAACCTTCACCTATAGATCGGTATGCTTCTATACTCGACTTTGCCGATGCATTTACGGCTGCCTTCCATCCTACTCCGGTCAGGCCCGCTACGCTTAGTAGATCATCTTACCCGGCCAGCGCTGGCCGAACTACCAGGCCATACTCTGCCCGCATGTACTATACCCACGAGCGCGTGATGACTCTGTAGGGGCGTCCCTACTGGCCCTTTTGTAATAAATATGGCACAAAAGCGGAACATATGAGATAATTCATACGTCATATAGTGAGACAAGACGTGCCGGTACGTAAAATGGTGCTATAACATGCGTGTTTTCTAACAGGGGTAAACTGTCCCGCGTAGAGAATGTGGCTAAGCATTCAGCTATTTCCTGAGACCTATTAGAGAGAGACTATGGTTGAATTACTGCAAATGTGGGCGCTGGTCGAAGTGTTGGGAATTATATGTCTTCCGCTCACTCTCACCGTTTTTAAGAATTTGCCAGATCGCGGCTGGGCCTTTACCAAAATAGTTGGTATGGCGTTACTGGCCTTTTGTGTCTGGCTGCCCCTGATGACCTTGCAATTCTTGCCTTTCAGCCAGTTATTCATTTTTGGCGTGGTGCTGCTTATTCTGGCGTTTAATGTGATTGGCTATGCGCGCGCCTGGAAATCGATTGTGCAGGTGATACGCACCCACCTATTCTACGTCATTGCCTGCGAACTCATATTCCTGGGTATGGTGTTCTTGCTCGGCTGGATTCGCTCGTATGGGCCGAATATCCAGGGCTTTGAAATGTATATGGACGAGGGCTTTCTGGCAGCCATCATGCGCAGTCCGCATTTCCCCCCCAATGATATGTGGCTCTCCGGCTATCCCATCAACTACTATTATTACGCGCACTACACCATTGCGGTTCTGGCAAAGCTGATTGGGCAATCGCCTTCAATCGCTTTCAATACCGGTATCTGCATATTTTACGGCCTTACGGCTGTGAACATCTTCGGTGTGACTTGCAATATTGTGGCATGGGCCATGCACAGGCGGCGCGCCAACCAGCGCCCCCAGGCACGCCCTGCGTCCGTGACTTTAACGAAAGCTATGCCCTTCGGCGTCGTGTCGCTGTTGATGGGTGAGGTACTTGGCAACCTGGCCTCGACTACGAGTTGGTGGCAGGCGCACGGCGACCTGCCCTATTATTACTGGTTCAATGTCAGTCGTGTGGTTGATCCGCCTAAGACTATCAACGAATTTCCCGCCTTTAGCTTCCTGCTCTCCTGTTTTCATGCGCACGTCCTGACGCTGGCGTTTACCATTCTGGCGGTTGCAGTCATCTTCAATGTGTTTCTAGAGCAGGGCAGTGGTGGGGATGATGCGAAAGGCATGCGTGTTTTCGGGCGTGGATGGCGACTGCCTCTCAACCTGGGCTTTATGGCGATCGTGCTGGGTGGATTGTTCACCATGAACGGCTGGGATTTGCCAACCTACCTGGGCATGGCCGTGGTATGTATTGCCTTGCAGCAATGGATGGCTTACCGGCGTTTTTGTCTTGACCTGGTGCTGGATGTCTTCACGACCTGCGCTTCGCTGATCGCGCTCTCATTCTTCATCTATGCGCCATTTTACCTCAACTTCATTTCACCTTCGCAAGGCATCGGCATAGTGGCTGCGGCAGACCGCTCAAATATCGCGGAAGAAATGCTCATTTACGGCACCTTTATGTTTATCTTCGTGTCCTTTTTGCTGGTCAATCTTTTCCGGGAGCGCGCAACTGCGCCGGAAGATGATGCAACGTCCACCTTTGCGGGCCTACCTGAACGCCTATCAACATGGCGTGGCTCGAATGGACACGCTTCAGCCGACAGAGGCAAGGCGAAAACAAGCAGTAAAGAGTTAGCCTCCACTTTCGTATCACCTGCGCAGACTCTGGCTCAACAACAGATTGCAGCCACGCCTCATAAGCTGCTCCAGTCGCACGATGAAGACGATTTTGTTGAGTTGACTCCCCAGCATACCCTCTCAACAGAGACCATACAACCTGCCGGCAGCATACCGACTTTTGCCGGCCGCGTGAAAAGCGCGCGTCCCGCGTGGCTCACCGGCCGGTTCATCAGCCAGGTGTTGATTCTGGCGGCGGCTCTGTTGATGCTGGTTATCATGAAGAATAGCCTGTGGTTCGTAGTCACGTTCGTTATCACCGCGCTCGGTGTCGAGCTGACGCTCTTTCACCTGCATGATCGCCCGCGCGCCTTTGCGCTTCTGCTTGGCACGGTGGCTTTTGCGCTGGTTGCCATCACAGAGCTGGTTTATTTGCGTGATGTCTTTGCGGGCAGCTTCCCACGTATGAACACGGTATTCAAGTTCTACTTCCAGGCATGGGCGCTGCTCTCAATCACGTCGGGCGTGGGGCTATACTTTATCTTGGAGAGTTTTCAAACTTCTCCGTTTGTGACGGGCTTGCAGTTGTGGGTACGCCGCGCTGGACAGAGCGCCTGGTCTGTGGCCTGCCTGCTGCTCTTGTTGGCGGGCGCGATTTATCCCATTGTGGGAGCTTACCAGCGCACCAATGGATTCATGCAGCGCACCAACAGCCTGGATGGCCTGACCTATATGCAGTCCTACAGTTCTGGAGATTACTATGCGATCCGCTGGCTGAACAGCCATGTGCAGGGAGATCCGATTATCGTCGAGGCATATGGACCTCAAGGTGGCGACTATAGCGATTACTCGCGTATCTCGGCTTTCACGGGTTTGCCAACTCTCATGGGTTGGGCGGGGCATGAATACCAGTGGCGCGTGAACTGGCTGAATAACGCATACAACGCTGGCGATTTTTACCCTCGCGGGTCCGATATCAACACAATCTACACTTCTACTAATACCCAGACGGTACTCAGTTTACTGGAACATTATAATGTAACATATCTTTACGTAGGAAGTCTCGAAAAGTCGACGTATCCTGGCTCCGATCTGGATCGTTTTCGTCAATTTATGCCTGTCGTCTACTCCCTCGATGGAGTAACTATATACCAGGTTCCCGGTAGCGCAGGGTAGTATTATGCTGGCGATGCCTGTTTGTGAGACCCTGAGACATATAAGGCAAAGCCAGGAGGAGTGAGTCATTGAAGAGCTTTGAGACCAGGCCACTCGCAGATGAAAATAGCGCAAGTGTGGTTTCTGACGAAGGTCAGACCGCTTCACAGGTAAACGCCGATGTTGATGTGCCTGAGTACAGCGAGGAAGACCTGGAAGAATTGCATCATGAAAGGCGCGGTTTCCATCTCAGACCTCCCAAACGCGAGCAATTGCTGCGTTGGGCGCCTTTCTGGGGTATCATCCTGCTGGGTGCGATTTTGCGTTTCTGGGGATTGGGCGATAAGCCGCTGCACCATGACGAGAGCCTGCATGCCTACTATTCCTGGCAGTTGTTGTTGAATCTGGAACACTGGACGTGGTGCATCAATCCGCCGCCGCAGGATCCGACCTATGCCTGCTATGCGTATAACCCCTTGCTGCACGGGCCGTTCCAGTTTCATGCTATTGCCCTTACCTATCGAATCGCTCAGCTGCTGGGCGCGCCAGATAACGGCATAAATACGTTTACCGTGCGCATACCTGCTGCCGCGCTGGGTACTTTAATTGTGGGTTTGCCCTACTTCCTGCGCGACTATATCGGCAAATGGGGCGCGTGGCTCGCCTGCCTGATGCTGGCCGTCTCGCCAAGCCTGGTCTATTTCTCACGTTTTGCGCGTGAAGATATCTACTTTGCCTGCTTTACCCTGGTCATGGTTGTTGGCGTGGCGCGCTATGTGCGTGATCGCAAGATGCGCTGGCTGGTGATTGCGGCAGCCGGTTTTGCGCTGGCTTACGCAACCTTTGAAGGCATCTTCCTCGAGATAGGGCTTTTCGGCGCCTTCCTGGGGGCATTGATCGTCTGGGAGCTGGGTCTTAAACTGCGCCTGCGTTCGCGTCCAGTTATTGATGGCGATTCGTCGCCATCCGAAGGGGCGCGGAAGCTGCCTTTCGCGCCCCTCCTGGTGCTCGTCTACTTCGTAATTGTGGGACTCGCCGCTAAGTGGCTGCTCAGTTTTATTGAAGCGCTCTCCAAAATCATCACGACTCCCGCAGGGGCGACTACTCCCCAGGCAGATCAGTTTGTTGCTAACTTGAAACAGATCACGGTTTCGATTGTTCCCTGGCTGGGTATCGCGCTTGGCGTTTTTGTGCTGATCCTGCTCTTCCGCGAGTTGTCAGGCAAATTGCCCACTCCAGGAAGGCGCGGCCTGGCAAGATATGTTGATCCTGAAAAGCAGCCGCTGCTGGATGCGATTGTCACCATGCCCTGGACGCACTGGTTTTTCGCGTTGTTGTGCGCCTGGACCATTTTCCTGACATTGTTCACCGTGCTGTTTACCAATGTGAGCGGTGGCATTGGAGATGGCATCTGGCAGGGCCTCTACTACTGGATACAACAGCAGCAGGTCGCGCGCGGCAACCAGCCCTGGTATTACTACCTGATGGTTATACCATTGTACGAGCAGGTGGGGCTGGTCTTCGGGCTGGCCGGCATCGTGCGCTGTATCGTCAGACCGACGCGCTTCCGCCTGTTCCTGGTGTACTGGTTTGTGGGCAGTCTTTTCATCTACTCCTGGGCGGCTGAGAAAATGCCCTGGCTGACCATCCATATGACCATGCCGCTCATGCTGCTGGCCGGTGTAGGCCTGGAGCCGGTAGTAGTCACCAGCGTCAATTTTGTGAAAGGTCTCATCGCGCGGCGCGCAGCCAGCGTCTCGGCAAGCAGCGCCAGCGCTGGCGAGACGCCAGCAGTAAGTTTTCCGCACGCGGAGAGGCCGCGCAAAGTCGGCGTTTTCGCAGGTGTTGGCGCTGTGCTGGGTGTAGTCTTTGCGGTACTGCTGCTGCTGCCAACGGTGCATAACATGTACGAGGTGTCATACGTTCACCCGGCAGATGGCCCTCATGAGATGCTGGTTTACGTGCAGACAACCACCGATGTCAATGTTATGATGGCAAAAATAGCTGAACTCGACCAAAAATTTTATGGTGGGAAGCACCAGATACCCATTGCTATAACGACCGATGCTACCTGGCCATTTGCCTGGTATGTGCGAGACTATCCTAACATATGCTTCGACTATCCCGGCGGTTGTTCAAGCTGGAAGAATCCACCGGTAATTATCGGCGGTGGAGATAACCCCTATGGTCTTGAAGCGCAGTACGGTTCCGGCACAAGCGGTAAGCCTGCGCCTTATGCCTATCACCAGTATAAGATGCGCACCTGGTGGGACGAGGGCTACAAACCACCTCCGTGCATAGTGACCAGCACCAATCCCTGCACAGGTCAACTGGCCTATGGAGGCGTCGGCCCCTTGCTCTGGCTGAGCTATGGAGATAACCCGCCTGCAAATGCGAAGTTTAATCTGGGGCTGACCGCGCAGCGCGTGTGGAACTGGTGGTGGAACCGCGTCCCATTCGGCTCAACCGAAGGCGCATACGATATGGAGCTTTTCATTCGCACCGATTTGAGCAGGGCTGTAGCACCGTAGAA
This sequence comes from Ktedonobacteraceae bacterium, assembly GCA_035308345.1. Taxonomy (GTDB): domain Bacteria; phylum Chloroflexota; class Ktedonobacteria; order Ktedonobacterales; family Ktedonobacteraceae; genus CF-113. Next base: position 13,642 of record DATGGW010000136.1, read on the forward strand.
AATCAAGTTGTATGATTTTCGTAGATGAGCGAAAGGGTGGGGGGGTAAACGAGGGCGATCGCAAGTGTCAAAGGTTCCCGCACTCCGCGTCCACCCTACACCCGCCCTTACAATGACTACGGCGGGGGTGATTTCCAGTGCATTGGCGCACGGTCCAGGGCGGAGGTTAGCCCCGTCCCTACTATATACGGCTTCGCAAGGTACTTCGGAGCAAGGTACGGGCGTCATGGAACGCCATTGCATGGCCAGTGTCATTCGCCAACAAAGTCTACAATGACTACGGGAATGGCTCGGCTTACACCTCATTGAAATAGTCTGTATCGACTTTCTTGATTTCGTAGGTTGAGACTCTCGATACACCCACATTAAAATCAATCATGTATTGTGCGAGTTGTTTGCCGTCGATAAGGACAATCCTGCTATCGATACTTCTTGCAAACTCACGCGCCTTATCTGAGAAGCCAGATGTTGTAATAAATACGCCTTTTCTGGCTTTTTTCCCGTGTAGAGCACCTACAAACTGTTCTATATCGGGCCGACCAACCGTCTTTTCATCCCACCGCTTAGCCTGGATGTAAATCGCATCTAAACCTAATCGATCTTCTTTGATAATGCCATCTATTCCTCCGTCTCCGCTTTTACCAATCCTTTCACCTGCATCCTTCCTTGAGCCACCATACCCCATTTTGAGGAGGAGATCGATCACAAGTTTCTCAAAGAAAGCCGGTGATGCCTTCTTTACCTGGTTTAATAGCTCCTGTGCCAGCTCTTGTCTAATACTCTGGTAGCTTTCTTCGAACAATTCTTCAGGAGTGCGCTGGCTAATAATCTCCAGCTCATTTTCTCTCGTTCCATTGTTGTCTTTTTTTGAACTTCTGCGAAATTCTAAATATTCTGGATATCGTGAGAGGAACCTAAGATCGATTTTAGACGGATTCATCTGTAACACTTCAACGCCTCGTGGATTGATCTTGAAAAATCCTCGTCTCGTGCTCTCCAGTAGACCAGCATGCCTTAAGTGTGTTAATGCCCAATACACCCTGTTTCCTATAACGGTCTGCTGACCACTGGGTAAGAGAGTTTCTTTCTCCTCGTCCGTCAATTGAAATGATCGTGCAAGATAATCTGCTGCTTCCCGTGATGCATGTTCATTTCTATCGACTGCAAATTGCATTAGCGGTAACATAAGGCTCTGGAAATCTGGGATAGACATGGCTTCCTCTGAAAATAGATTTTGACATGAACTTGTCATCCACAATATATACCCTCTTATTGAATGTTGTCATTAAGGTTAGAAAAAAGTCCTATCGGATTACACAAATCCCCGCTCTCGCAAGAACTCGACCAATGTGCGTGCCAGTTCCTCTGGAGAACCCTCGACCAGCTTTGTCTGACGTCCTGTTGCGCCGCCCGCGATAATCTCGCCGATGCGCTCGAAGGCGCTGTGCTGGCTATCGGGCGCGGCGACGCGTTTTGGGAGCGGGCGCGGAGTGTGCATCTCCAAGATGGTGGTTTCGTCTGTGGTGTCCTGACCGAGCGTATTATCCAGAGTTAAGGGGTCAATGATGTGTATCTGCGCTGCGAGTGCGGCGAGATGCGCTGGCAGCGAGGGGTAACGCGGCTCGTTCAGGTCGGCGGTGACGGTGATGAGCAATGGCAGTTGAGCTTCCAGTATCTCGCGATAGCCGCGTTCGAGTTTGCGCGTGAGGCGCAAGTTCATCGCAGCTTTGCCGTCCTGGGACTGCGCCTCAAGATGTATCACACCGGTGACTTGCGGCAGGTCAAGTTGTTCCGCCAGGGCTGGTCCGACGATGCCGGATGACCAGTCGCTGGCAGCATCGCCGCAGAGGATCAAATCGGGAGCTATTATGATTTTAATGTATGCTGCCAGGGCTGTTGCAACGGTAAATGGCCCCCAGGTTTCGGCTTGCGAGGTCCACAGGCGCAGCGCGGAACCGGCCCCGATGGCGAGCGCGGCGCGCAATGCTCCTCCTGCATCGTCTGGTCCCAGCGTGATGGCGGTAATTGTGCCACCAAACTGCTCTTTGAGCCGCACGGCTGCTTCCACCGCGCAGGCATCGGCGGCTTTCAATACTTGCACGAAGCGTTCATAATCGACCTGCCCGGTTATGGGGTCGATGTAGACGGAACTGCTATCGGGCGTTTGCTTGACGCAGACAAGGATATGCATATGTTTTCTGGTAGCCTTCCGATGGCCTTGACAGGGCGATGTAGAGCAAGCGAGCTGTGCTAATAAAGTAGAGTTTATGCGCGTTTTTGCACCTGGAAAAGTGCGTTGAGAACAAACTATTTTGCCGGTGCATTTCGCTATGTTTGCCTCTGTTCACCAATGTTATCATATATAATTGTAGCTAGTTAGTGAGGGAGAGTCGAACTCTACTACAGTCTCTTTTGAAACTTGTGGGATGGCATGCTTTTGCTCGGTAGAGGGTCAGAGGGGTTGGCGCGGTCTACTTTTATCTAACTCAGTAAGCCTGGTAAAATCGCTTTGCTCTCAGTTTTTGCTTTACACTATGGATATGCCATTTACGAGTTGCAGATTGATAGATATAAAGAAAACCACTGTGTATGCTGACTTTCTGGGAAGTAGAGTTTATGTTATAATGGTTGTCGCGATAGAATTTTTCTCTTCTAATTGACAAATATCATAGATAGGATTCAAGTATTATGCAGCAGAAGAAATTGGGCGAGGCCTGCCGAAAAATACTCGTTTGTATTTTTGAATATGCGCGTGATAAAGGAAAACCGCCTACAAACCGAGAGATTGCAGATAAGGTGGGGCTAAAGAATTCTGGTAATGTTAATCGCCATCTTGATACTTTGGAGTATGACCATGAGCTTATTTCTCGCGATAAAGGATCTCGTAATGTTAAACTCACAGAAAAAGGCAGCGAATATATAGAAGCCCTTGGTCTTAGTAATAAAGCTTGGACTCGTGGTATTCGCTTATTAGGTTCTACTGCCGCTAGTATAAAACCTCGCTACATATCCGAGGAACCAGAGCAGATTTTATATATTGAAGATGGGCTAGTCGATGAGAATGTATTTGCCCTAGTTGTTGAGGGTGACTCGATGATCGAAGAACAAATTCGTGATGGAGATTTTGTCTTTCTCAAACAACAAACTAAATATGAGAATTATAATGTCCCCCGAATCCTGGACAGGCCAATAAGATAGAATGAAGCTGTATTGAGAAGAAAGAGGAACGAGGAATGCAGCGAAAACGATACAGCATCGAAGAGAAAACCAGGGTGGCTCTGGAGGCCATCAAGGGCCA
>DATGGW010000137.1:0-19317 GCA_035308345.1 Ktedonobacteraceae bacterium
CATCCATGCCAAACGTCTGAAAGCTGGTTGGGATAACGCCTATCTCCAGCGGGTTCTGGATGGGGTGAATTAGATGCGATTGCCCTGCTGGTAGCTCTCTCCCACTTGCATTTTCCCCCATTACCATGTATACTCTAATCAGAGCCTGCTTGCTCTATCGTCCTCCTACCTACTCACCATCACCATCTCACCACATCATCCCCTATCGCATTGTCCCACCAGAGAAAGGACCTTCACCAATGACCATCGAATCCACCATCACCTCCCTCCTCAGCGAACAGCACACCCTTTCCCGCCAGCAGCGCCAGGCCACCATCACCCGTATCGCCGAATTCATTCGCGAGAAAGGTGCCGGCCAGCGCTCCATAACCCAGCCTCCCGGCATTCTCCTTTCCGACATCGAAACCCAACCCGTCCAATGGCTCTGGCATCAGCGTCTCCCTTTAGGCGCCCTGTCCCTCCTCGAAGGTGAAGCAGGCATCGGCACCTCCCTCCTGGCCCTCGCCATCGCCGCCTCCGTCTCTCGCGGCAATCCCATGCCGGACGACACTCCCACCCAACAACAGGGCAAAGTCATCCTTATCGCCCCTCCATCCAGCCCTGCTGCCATCCTCAAACCTCGCCTGGAAGCCGCGGGCGGCGACTCCTCCCAGGTCTTGCTCCTCAACACCGTCGAAAGCCTCGACGCTCAGCACATCACCCTCTATGATCGCCCTTTCACCCTTCCCGACCACCTGCCTCTCCTGGAAGAGTCCATCACCCGCCTCAAACCTCTCCTGGTCATCATCGACCCCCTGGCTCTCGTCTTGCACTGTGGCCAATCCTCTATCCATGAAACACTCTTCCAACTGGCTGCCTTGTCCAACCGCACCGGCTGCGCCATCCTCTTAATCCGCCATATAAAACCGCACCATGCCGCAACTTCTCTCATTCAGGACGCTGGCTTCCCCGGTCTCACAGCCTCAGTACCCACCATCCTCCGTCTCATTCGCCATCCCGACGACGAGCAGCAGCGCCTCCTCGTCAGCATCAAACATACCTTCTCATCCGCGCCGGCCACCCTCAACTTCCAGCTAACCGCCTCCCCCGCTGCTATCCCCACACTCCACTGCCTCGGAGAAACCCACCATCCCACACAATCCCTCCCGAATTTAAGTAACCTCTCAACCCAGCGCCAAACCATCCTTCGCCTCCTCGGTGAAAGTCTACACCCCCTCACTCCCACCGAAATTGCCCACCACACAAACCTCACCTACGACGCCGTGCGCCTCCTCCTCGGCCGCATGCTCGAAGCCCACGAAATTGCCCACCCCGCTCGCGGCTACTACACCGCTCACCAGCACCATTCCCTCGACACCCCCACCCACCCCTCACCCCCAACAATCGACACAACTGAAACAATCAACGATCACCCTCCTGCTGCACCCAACACAACTAATACAACCGACGATTCTCCTCGCGCTACAACCGACACAATCGAAACAACTGATCCCGATCACGCCACCAATCCATATCCTACCCCGTAGTCATTGTAAGGGCGGGAGTGGCGTGGATGCGGGGAGGAGACCCTTGCGGTCGCCCTCGTAGCCCTCCATCGTACATATTCGCTCTATCCTCGTCGTAGTCATTGTAGGGGCGGGAGTGGCGTGGATGTGGGAGGAGACCCTTGCGGTCGCCCTCGTCCCCTATAGCCGTCCGGGAGTTTCTCCCCTCTCGTCCAGGATACGGGCGTGGGCTTGTCCCCGCCCTGGGGTGGTTCGTGTATAGTAGGGGCGGGGCTTGCCCCCGCCCTGTCCGCTTGCCCCCGCCCTGTCCGCTTGTCCCCGCCCTGTCCGCTTGTCCCCGCCCTGCGCGTTCTTACAAGCCACAACATTGTATTGACTTCCAACAACATTTTTGCTATAGTAATCAGCAGAAAAGCATGTTCAATTAGCAGGCAAGAGAATTTCTCAGGAGGTATCCACCTTGACGATTTCGTGCAGGCTCCGCGTTTTGCTCGCAAAGGTAAACGTTGTACGCACCGACCAGGGAAAACCACCCCTGAGCTTGCGTCGTCTGGCGGAAGAGAGCGGTGTGTCCCTGAGCGTACTGGCCGCCTTAAATACCGGGCGCAGCCAGCGCATCGATTACAACACCGTCGATCATCTTTTGCGTTATTTCAATTCGTATTTCACCGTTAACACAAACGACTTGCTTACCTGGGAATGGGAACAGACCCACGAGCGAGATTCACTGGCTATCGCGGGCCAGGGACAATAGAGGAGAGGATATAGTCATATGGCGGTTATGTTAAAATCAAAACAAGAAATTGCGCAGTTGCGCGAGGCCGGGCGTCTCGTCGCGCAAACCTATGAAGTACTGCGACCATACGTCAAGCCGGGAGTCTCCACGGCTGAACTCGATAAGATAGCCGAGGATTTCATTCGCGGCAAGGGAGCGAAGCCGATCTATAAGGGCTACGGCGCGCGCCCGGCCAGAAACGGCATGCCCGCCATTCCCGCGTTTCCTGCCACTATCTGTGTTGCCGTCAACGATGTCATCTGTCATGGTATCCCCAGCCCCAAACAGATCCTCAAAGAGGGCGATATTATCGGCGTCGATATTGGCGTGGTTTATAAGGGCTGGGTGGGCGATTCCTGCGTCACCTATCCCGTCGGCAAGCTTGACGATGAGTCCCAACGCCTGATGGACGTGGCGCAGCGCAGCATGGAACTGGGCATCGAGCAGGCTCGCGCTGGCAATCGCCTGGGCGATGTAGGCGCTGCTATCCAGGCTTACGCTGAATCGCACGGCTTCTCCACTGTGCGCGACTTTGTGGGGCACGGTGTTGGCCGCTCGCTGCACGAAGACCCGCAGGTCCCCCACTACGGCAAACCGCATACCGGCCTGCGCTTGCAGCGTGGCATGGTCTTCACCGTCGAGCCTATGATCAATGTCGGCGGCTACCAGGCGAAGGTGCTCCCCGACCACTGGACCGTCTGTACAGCCGATGGCAAGCGCTCGGCGCAATTTGAGCACACCATCGCCATCACCGACGCCGCGCCAGAATTGCTAACGCTCCCCTGATGACAATCATTTCCCTGAACCGTGACAAACGAGATGCAGTCAGGTATACTAGCTTCAGTTAAAACACATCCTGTACAAAAGAGCCGTGTATAGTAGGGGCGGGGCTTGCCCCCGCCCTGGAGAATGAGCTAAGAGCCGTGTATAGTAGGGGCGGGGCTTGCCCCCGCCCTGTGAAGGGGAAATAAATGCTGGGGGCGGGGCTTACCCCCGCCCTGTGGAACGAGGAAATAAAATGCCCGCGCGCAGGTCCGAACTCCAGGTAAAGGCGACCGTCACGGATGCGTTAACCCAGAACTATCTCAAGAAACTAAGCCGCCAGAACTATATCGCGACCGCCATTTTTATCTTCATTGCTGTATTCAGTCTGTTATGGCTATTCTTTCGCATTGGCGGAACTATTTTCCTGGCGCGCGCCACCGTGCTGGTATTCTTCTCCAACTCAATGTATGCGCTTGCCTCTTTTATTGGCGCGACCTGGTGTTTCCAGACGGCGTACCGCGTGCGGCGCGGACCTGTGCGATTGGAGCCGCGCCAGCAGCGCGCCTGGCTCCTGATTGGTTTGGGGCTGCTGGCAAATGGCATTGGCGGCGCGATCTATACCTACCTCGAGGATTATGTTCGGAGAAACCCGGTGCCGTCTCCTGCCGATGCCTTTTTTACCCTCACCTATATTCTGGTGTTCATTGGCCTGCTCATGATACCGCCCAAAACCAGGCAGTCGCTCAAGCTCATCATGTTGGACGCGTTGATTACGACGCTCTGTATTCTTGACATAAGCTGGTTTTTTATTATCAGGCCAATCTTTTTTTCGTACGCCGATCTGGGTCAGTTCTATGTCGCCGCCTCGTATCCGTTCTGGGATATCCTGCTTGTGCTGGCAATCGTCTTGCTCATTTACCAGCGCACCGAGCCGATTTTGACTCCTTCACTCATCATATGCGGCCTCGGCATCTTTGCGCAAATCGGGGCAGATACGCTCTATGCCATTACCATTCCGGCCCATACCTACAATACCGGCACCTGGTATATCGATACGTTCTGGTTCATCGGCTACCTGTTGATTGGGCTCTCTGCCCCCTATCAATACGCCCATATAGCCCGCCATGCATATCGCGAACGAGAGCACCCGGAGGCTCGCACAAATTCAAGCGCATATGCATCGATAAATCAGGCAGGCGAGGCGCGTGAACGCTCGTTTCTTCTGAGTAGTTCCCTGATATATATCCCTATCCTCATTCTGATCATCATTATCATCTACAGCGAGTTTGCGCATATTCAAAATATCTTCCTTATTATTGTTGCATGCCTTATCGGCATACTGCTCACTACTCGCTTTATATTGTCTAACTATGAGAATGAAAGGCTGCTGTCGGAACGAGATCGGCGGCGCGCGCAGGCCGATTTGTTGCGCCTGCTGACCGCGCAGTTGGCCGAAGAAATCCAACTCGATAGCCTGCTAACGCGCATTGTGACTATTGCCACTACCGCTCTGGGCTTCGATACCGCCGCGCTCCTCTTAACCAAAACATACGATCAGCCGCAAGATACCCAGTTTAGCCTGCTGGTGCGCGCCGCGTCCGATGTCTTTGATAGCATTACAACCTGGCAATTTGAGGGAGAACAGCTTCCATTTTGCCCCATCTTATCGGGTAAACAGGTAGAAGTATACTGGCCCCAAAATTCGGTTAAGATTCCTGAAGAGTTGGAACAGTGGCAAAAAGAGCAGTATGTTGTTTCAACCTTGTTCGTCCCTCTCGTCACGCAGGGGAAAAATATGGGCTGCCTGGCGCTTTCGAGCCGCACCCGGCACAACTTTGACGAGAGCCAGGCCTACCTGGCTAATGCTTTCGCCGAACAGGCCGCTCGCACCATCGAACATGCGCGTTTATATGAGGAGGCTCGCGAACACGAATTATTCGCCCAGGCGCTGGCAATCATGGCGGCGCGTTTAAACTCGGCGGTAGCCAGCGGGACCGGCGTCGGAGCGGAGATCCATCAGCTAATCTGCACCGAGGCAGCGCGAGCGTTACAGGCCGACTATGCCATATTGTACATGCCCGCGCAAAACAAACTGCTCTTACCCGTTGCCGTCTCTTGCCACAGCCAGGAGATAGGCTCGCTTGTAAGTGACTGGCCTCCTATCCGCAGCCATACGCCGGAAGCTCAAATGCTGAACTTACCCCATCCTGAGTTGATGCCCATTGATGACATGAGCACAAGCGGTTATCTATCCGCTGTAACTGGCCCGTTGCCAGCATTGCCCGTATCTGGAGCGCTGCAAAGCCTTAGCTCTACGCAGCCAATGCGGGTACAGGCAGGTGGATTGCGCGAGCGAAAAATGATCTCCTTGCGCGGCGTGCTCAAGCGGCGTTATGCTCGGACAGCCATTTTCGCGCCGCTCATCGTGGGCAAACAGGGCGTTGCTTTGCTTGTCCTGGCGCGTTCAATCCCGCCGGATGCACAGCCCAAACGCTCTTTCACGCGCACAAACCTGGCGCAGGCGCAAGATTTCGCGGAGCAGGCGGCTATTGCATTCACCAATGCCCAGCTCTACCAGCAGATACGAGAAGCGCACCGGCAACTCCAGGAGCTGGACCGGCTCAAAGATCAGTTTATGGTGACTGCTTCGCATGAGCTGCGCACCCCGCTCACTTCGATTCAGGGATATCTTGAGCTGCTGGCGCAGTTTGGTGACGTGATGCCACCCGAGCAGCAGCAGGAGTTCTTGCAAAAAGCGCGGCGTGGCTGTGATGAACTGGTGCTGCTGCTCAGCAACGTCATGGATGCCAGCCGCCTGGAAGTCGAGGCAGGCATACGCCCGGCGAACCTCGAGGGCGTATCTATCCACGAGGTTGTGACGGATGTGATTACCTTGATTGAGCCGCAGGTACACCAGGAGAATCGCGAGGCGCTCATCTACATCCCCGATCACTTCATGGTAAGAGCTGACCCCGGACGACTGCGCCAGGTAATGCTCAATCTGTGTACCAATGCCATGAAATATTCCAGCCCTGGCACGCCTCTGGCCTTTACCGCCCGCGCATACTACGCTCAACGCCCCTCCGCTATTATCGGCGTTTCTGATAAGGGTAAAGGCATTAAGCCGGAAGATCAGGCGCAGGTTTTTCAGCGTTTTGTGCGCCTGGAAAGCGACTTGAATAGCCCGGTGCGCGGCTCCGGCCTGGGACTCTATATCTCTCGCCGCCTGGTTGAAGCGATGGACGGCAGAATCTGGGTGGAAAGCACTGGCACCCCCGGCGCAGGCTCGACGTTCTATATACAACTCCCCCTGGCCTGATATTCCTAATATCTCTCGCCAATCCCGTAAGACTGCTGCCCGTCCGTTATATGGAGTATGAACATTCAGGATCACATCACACCAACAACAGCGATTTCCCTGGCTGCAATTCACGACCGCGCTAAGGGTTCATCTTCCTCGCCCAGGACTTCTGCCGGGCCGCTCATAATTTGCCTGGTTATCACGCTGGTGGTGCGCTCCTGGCTGGCGTACCACACTCAGGGTTTCATTGATGGAGACGAAGCGCTGGTTGGCATTCAGGCGCAGCATATCCTACAGGGGCAATTTCCGACCTACTTCTACAACCAGCCATACATGGGCAGCCTGGAAGCCTATTTGATGGCCATCATTTTTGCCATTGCCGGTTCTTCCGTCTGGACGCTGCGTGCCGAACCAATCCTGCTTTCGCTGGTTGTTGTCTGGCTCACCTGGAAACTGGCAGGCGCGCTGGCCGATACTGCGCAATTGCCTCTCCACGCCAAACAATGGTTTATGAATATCGCGGCGCTGCTCGCGGCCATTCCCCCTTTATATGATACTGTGCTGGAAATGCGCATGTTGGGCGGGTATGTCGAGATTTTCATCTTGATGCAGCTCTTGCTGCTCTCCACTCTGCAACTGACCAATCGCCGCGCGGCTGGCGCGCCAACGCGCGAACTCGCGCTGCGCTGGGCCGGCATCGGTTTCCTGGTGGGTTTTGGTTTCTGGGTCAATCCCATCATTATTTATGGCATACTGGCGCTTGCTCTATGGATTGCCTGGGACTGCGTAAAAGTGCTGCGCCAATCGCGCCCGGTGCAACAATTGCAGCGCGTTATCTTGTTGCCCGCGCTGGCTTCTCTTCCAGCCTGCATCGTCGGGATGGCGCCGGCCCTGGTCTGGGGAGCCAGAAACCAGTGGCAGAACATCACCTACCTGCTGCAACTGGGCGGCAATACGCCCCTGCGCCCCGAAATCCTGGCGCAGTATCCTACGCGCCTGTTACAGGTATTCGGCCAGGCAAACCTCTATACAACCTGCGTTGGGCCGCGTGTAATTGGCGGCTCGCTGCCCCAACAGAACGCCGTTTTCTACAATGTGACGGCTCCCATGCTGCTACTTGGTGGGTTCTGCATCGTTGCCACTCTTGCAATAGTCACTCTTTCATTCGTGCCGCCCTCCTCCCAGGGAACAGGGTACCTGGCGCGCTTACAACCCTTATTCCTGAGCATTCGGCGCTTGATTGCCCTGCCACTTGTCTTTGCCATTGCCGTTTCCATCATATTCTGCGTCACTCGCACTGCTGCTATCGGCCTCTGGAATTGTCAGTTTGACCTCGCCGGACGTTACGCCACACCCTTGATGCTGGTGCTTCCTTTCTTTTTCGCGGCCATCTTTGCGGCCATTATCTTATTCGAGGCAGAACTCTATCATGCGGAACAAAAAGACGCTGCTGCAGGAGAAAATGCGCGTTCTATCGTGCGACCTGCTTCCCCCAGGCCTGTTCCAGGATTGCTTGCGCAGCGGTTGATACTTGGAGTAATGGTGGGTTTTCTGATGCTATCGGTTGTTTTACAGACCGTTTTGTATGGTGTGACCGACCCTGGCAGCACATTCCAATCACCTTATTGCACCTTCGCCCCGGCCAATAACGACGCGATTATTGCTTATATGGAGCATGAGAACATACACTATGCCTGGGCCATTAACTGGCTCGCCTATCCTATCGTTTTCAAGACTCATGGCGACATTATCATGTCCGACCCGCTGCCTCTCATTCGTCATGTCGAGATCCTGGATCGCATTCCGGCTTACACAAACGCCGTACTGCATGCCGACCGGCCCAGCCTGGTCGTGCTCGTCAAGCACGACGATCCCTATCCGCTTATCTTGCAAATGCTCGACGGCCAGCAAGTAACCTACCGCGTTGCCCGCTTCCCGGCGCAGCAAGGACGCGATGTGCTGGTGGTCACGCCCCTCAACCAGACGGTCAACCCGGCTGCTGCTGCCGCCTACTTCAATGTCTTTGTTTGTAGCCTTGATAGCTAAAGGTGACCTCGCGTTCGCCCTGGTCATCTCTACTTCTCAGCTTTTTTGTTGGCAGCCTCGGCTGCATCGGCCTGTTTCTTTATGACTAATGGGACATGTTGCTCGCAGAAGCGGAAAGTGCGCCCGCCCGGCAACAACTGGGCATAGGCGGCAGGCTCTCCGCAGCTATCGCAGCGCCCCACATGCGTTTTTACAGCTTTCATACCTGAAGCTCTCCTCCTCAATTTTATTCACTCTCATCATATCACAAAATGTGAAAGGACATCTATCAAAGAAACTTTGCAAATTATTGCCATTTCTTTGATTTCGATTGCCAGATTCCTTGACAATTTCAATCTGACGTGCTAATATCTACATGTGAACGGTAAATATCGGCAAATTAATAACAAAAATATTAAAACGTGTTATGAGCTTGTAGTTACACCAGATCGGAGGAAGACAGTATGTACCCCATCATCACCAGGGATCCGGTGAGCGGCCATGAGCTGATCGTCACTCGCCTCGAATGCCCGCAGAGCGGCGTCGTCATCGAGGGGCAGTTTAACCTGGGCTGGATAGGCCGCCTGACTCGCGAGCAACTGGATTTTGTGGAGTTGCTGGTCAAGAACCGGGGCAATATTCAGAAACTGGCGGCGGACATGGATATCGCCTACAATACCGCTCGCAGCCGTCTGGATGAAATCGTTACCGCGCTTGGCGGCGCGCCTGAAAACAATGGACGAGTTGATCGCCGCCTGGTGCTTGATCGCCTGGCGTCAAAAGAAATCAACGTCGAAGAGGCTATGCGCTTACTAAAAGGATAATTCTATGGCAGTCGAAGAGCGTAATCGCATCTTGAGCATGGTCGAGGTCGGCCAGATTTCTGCTTCGCAGGCCGCGCAGTTGCTCGATGCCCTGTCAGCGCAGCAAGAGCCAGCAGATACGCGCGCGCAAAACCATACACTGCGCATCTGGCTCTCGGATACGTCCAATAAGCGACCTGAAGTCAAGATGACCGCTACATTGCCTGTGCCCCTGGTAGGCCCGGGCCTGCATATGCTGTCAAGATTAGCGCCGCAATTGAACGAGAACGCGATCCGGCACGTCATACAGGCCATTGAAAGAGGCGCAACGGGCCGCGTACTCGATGTGCAGGACCTTGAAGAAGGCAAGCGATTAGAGATTTTTGTTGAACTATAAATGGAGGATACGAACATGCAGCAAACATTTCCTGCCGGTAAAGAGTCAAAAATCATTATTAAACAATTGGGTGGCGATCTGAGCGTGAGCGCCTGGGATCAATCAGCGATCAGTATCGATAGCGCGGGCCATGTGGCTGAACTTAACCATGAAGGCGAAGCAGTGATGATCATCAATTGTAGCGACGACCTTACTTTGCATGTGCCGCCAGATACAGAGATTCGTGCTAGCGGCGTAGATGGCGATGTCGTTATCGCGAATGTGCGCCGCGTCGAGTTGCAAGAAATCAGCGGCGATGTGACGCTGGAACATATTGGCGAGGGCGTAGATATCGAGCAAATCGGCGAGGCTATCGCCCTCTATGAAATCTCCGGCGACCTGGTAGTACGCGATGCTTCATCGCTGCGCGCCAGCGAGGGAATCGAGGGAGATGTGACGCTCACAAACGTTGCTCTGATTGAGATGGAGAACATGGACGGCGACCTCGTATTGAAGCATGGCGAAACTGTGGTGATTGGCTCGCTTGGGGGCGATATGGTAGTTGAAGGCATCGCCGACGCACTGAGTTGCGGCAACATTGGCGGTGATTGCGAGATCGACGGAAGCGCACAGGCTGAGCTTACGATTGGTAATGTGAGTGGCGACCTGGTAATTGCGAACGCTGCGAATGTGCGCTTTGGCGCTATCGGCGGCGATTGTGTGCTGCGCGACGTGCAAAAGATAGTTGAAATTGGGAATATCGGCGGTGAAGCCAGCTTGAACAATATTGGCGGCCAGGTGCAGGCCGGGCATATCGGTGGCGATGCCAGTCTGAAGGGTCTGCAAGGCTCCATCGACGTGGGTAATATTGGCGGCGACCTGGCGCTGGAAGCCTCATTTCCGGCGGGCAGCGCCATACGCTTGCATGTTGGAGGCGATGCCAGCGTGAGGTTACCGGCCCACCCCGATCTGAATGTGCGCGCTTTCGTAGGAGGAGACATCTCCGGTCCATCGATTGCGTCAAGTAACAATGGCAACTGGATTAACCTGTCCTATGGAAATGGCGCGGCGCAACTTGAACTACAGGTGGGCGGCGATCTCAGCCTGCGCGGCGGCGACCAGCCTCGCAACAGCAGCAGTTCAGGAGGCTGGGGTACGGACTTTGCGAGTGAGATGGCCGAAGTGGGCAAACTGGGTCAAGAACTGGGTCGCCTGGGCCAGGAAATCGGGCGCGAGATCAACTCGGCTTTTCGAGAGGCGGGTTGGGCCGGTTCCGACTGGGCCGACTCCGTCACGGGCAAGATCAACGAACAAATGCGCCGCGCGCAGCACAAAGTCGAGGAGCAGGCGCGCCGCGCGGAAGAGCGCGCTCGCAAGGCCGGTAAGCCGAATCCGCGCGTGCGTGTCCGCTTCAATGATCGCGAGTGGCAGCTTGATCCTGAGCGCCTGGAGCGCATCAAAGCACAGGCAAGCAAGGCCGCCAGCGAGGGCATCACCAGCGCAATGGAGGCAGTGGAACGAGCGATTGGCAACCTGCGTGTGCCAAAACCACCAACGCCACCAACATCGCCAACGCCACCTGTACCTCCTGTGCCACCCATGCCAGGGCAACCCATCCGGCCTGACCCATCCTCAATCGCTCAAAATGCGCCGCAGCGAACATCCGGAGATCCCGCGCCAGACCTGGATCAGGAGCGCGAAGCCATCCTGCGCATGATAGCCGAGGGGCGCATCTCCCCCGAAGAGGGCGACCTGCTGCTCGAAGGCCTCGGGGGATAAAAGAAACTATTCCGACTTCTCTCCTTTAATGAGAAGGGACGCGATCTTTCGCGTCCCTTCTCATCGAGAGCGAGTAGTACGTAGCAATCTACGATATCCTCTGCTTTTTTCAGTCTCAGGTGTTTCAATAGTTATTGATCTTACAAAGCTCATGCTTACCCCATTGTGCTACAATATGGTCATCTGCAGGCGCAGGGAAACTGGCAGCGACACACCACAAAGGGAGAAGCGGAAGATATGTTTGATGGTGTTGCTCATCCAATACCCGGAATGAGCAAACTCTTATTGGATGCCCGAACACTTTCCATACTCAAGAATACAACCCGGTATCTCGCAGAACAGCAGGAGAGAGCCTACCTCGTCGGCGGCTCGCTGCGTAACATCTTGCTCGGCGAACCCTGCAATGACTGGGATATCGTCATCGAGGGCGATGCGCACAGGCTATCCCGCCGCCTGGCCGATAAACTGGGCGGTCATTATGCCCACCTGCACGACAAAGCCAGCCGCGTGATTATCAAGAATGACCCTGAAGACATCACACTGGATATTGCATCCCTGAATGGCAAAACCATTGAAGAGGATTTACGCACACGCGACTTTACCATCAATGCCATCGCTGTCCCATTGAATAGCGTCGTTTATAATTCGCCTGTCATCATCGATCCCTTGCATGGCGCAGAAGACCTGCAGGCGCGCCGTTTGCGAGCCATCGATGGGTCAGTTTTCCAGCACGACCCACTGCGCATGTTGCGCGCCGTGCGTTTGATCTCACACTACCAGTTCGATCTCGATCCCTGGACACGGGAGTTAATTAAGCAAGATGCCGCGCGCTTGCTATCAGTGGCCGCCGAACGCATTCACGACGAATTGTACGCTATCCTTGAGTCGGATGGCGCAACTGGCCGCCTGCGTTTGCTGGATGACCTGGGCTTGCTGACCATCCTCATCCCTGAGTTTATCCCCGCCAGGGGCATGCGCCAACCATCTCCGCATTACTGGGATGTCTTCGAGCACTCTCTCGAAACTGTCGGCGCGCTTGAGCAGATCGCCCGCACATTCGTAGGGAGGCGATTTATCCTGTCCAATACTTCGGGTGTGGTGGACGCGATAAATCGCCTCCCTACACCAGAGAATACACCTATCTATCTTACTTCTGACGCGCCAACTTCCGCATCTCTTAGTGAGATTCAGAATATGTTAAAAGAGGCAGAACAGCAGGGCATCTTTTCGCCCGCTGAATTGACTGCTCCGCGTATGAAAATGGCCGCGCTGCTGCATGATATCGGCAAGCCCGTCACTTTTACAACAGGCGAAGATGGCAGCATTCGCTTTTATAATCACCCGCAGGTGGGCTCGCCCATTGCGCTTCAAATCATGCGGCGGCTTTGCGCCAGCACGCGCGATCGCCGCCTGGCACAGCTCGTAGCTGCTCATCACATGCGCCCCGGTCAGCTTGGACAGGATAGTATAGTCACCACGCGCGCTATTCGCCGCTTTTTCGTTGACCTGGGGCCAACAGGCATCGCAGTTGCGCTCTTCTCGCTGGCCGACCACCTCGCCACGCTGGGACCGCAGCCGCTCAGCCACTCCTGGGAACGCCATCTTTCCGTCGTCAACCTATTGCTGACCCGTTACATACGCGAGCGCGAAAGCATTCTGCCGCCGCGCCTGTTATCTCCCGAAGAGTTGATGCGCCGCCTTAAACTGGAACCCGGCCCCCTGGTCGGTCAACTACTCGAAGCCATAGCCGAAGCCCAGTCCGAAGGTATCATCCACTCCAAAGAAGAAGCATTATGGTTCGCCGAAGAGCGGCTCCAGAATTAGGAACCAGGGCAAAACTCGCTTTTTCCACCCTGTTATGTTAGAATAGGGGTCGGATGAGAGGGAATGTTCTCGGCACACAGAAAACCCTTTGAAAGTTTGAAAGATGCAAATCGCGATATTTTATCAAGGCCGCAAACAGGACACCTCGGAAGTTGCTTTTCACCTCACACATATGTTACGACAGCAAAGTTATGAAGTCCGTACCATCGATATACGTGATGAGGGTGAAGAAACTCCTCACGAGTCATTACAGGGATGCGAGCTTGCGCTAGTACTCGGCGGCGACGGCACGATTCTACACGCGGCGCGCTTATGCGCCTACGCGGATATTCCGATTGTGGGGGTCAATTTTGGGCGCGTGGGTTTTCTGACGGAGCTGGAACCCGACGA
The DNA here is from genome assembly GCA_035308345.1 of Ktedonobacteraceae bacterium. GTDB lineage: Bacteria > Chloroflexota > Ktedonobacteria > Ktedonobacterales > Ktedonobacteraceae > CF-113. Next base: position 13,544 of record DATGGW010000137.1, read on the forward strand.
GCTTGCAACAAATTTGTCCTACTACCTGCACCGGGATCAATCGGTCTGGGTAGATAAACGCACCATGTTGCATGCTCTACTTGACCAGAATGGACGCCAGGAAGAGTTCCTGGCATTGAATGATATCGTGATTGCGCGTGGCACATGGCCGCGTGTGGTACGGATTCATATCACCGTCGATGAGTATGCCTATAATACAACCTTTGCGGATGGCATTGTTCTCTCGACAGCTACCGGCTCGACGGCCTATAATATGGCGATAGGCGGTCCATTGCTGCATCCACAGGTGCAGAGCAGCGTGCTGACACCCATCGCGCCGCACCTGGCTTCTGATCGTTCGCTGGTCTTACAACCCGAAGCGGCGGTTAAACTCCAGATATTTACCGGCTCGCAGAATGGAGTGTTTTCAGCCGATGGTCAGATGAACCGCGAGATCACCGATGGCGCGACCGTTACCGTGCGCAAGAGCCGGTATGTGACGCAGTTTATTCGACGCCGACCACCAACCTATTTTTACCAGATCATTCAATCCAAGCTGAAAGGCGACGATACATAAGAAGAAGCCATGTTACTTGAGTTAAACATCAAAGATTTCGCGATTATTGATAACCTGCATCTCACCTTGCATCGCCTTTTTAACGTCTTCACTGGCGAGACAGGCGCGGGCAAGTCGATCATCATCGACGCGGTGAGCGCCTTGCTGGGCGGCAAGATCGGCGCGGATTTCGTGCGCGCCGGCTGCGAACGCGCCACCGTTGAGGGCATCTTCTCAATCGCTGCCTTGCCACCCATCCAGCCGGACTGGTTGCCGTTCGAAGCATCGTTCCAAACGCATGAGCAGCACAACCATACTGGCAGTTCAGCAGAGGAGAGCAGCGAGTCGGCGCGAGCCGCCGCCGTCGATGGAGAGAGCGCGGACGCTGGCGTAGCGCTCGCTACGCTACTGCATGAATACGATATTACTCCCGAAGATGGTCAGCTTATCCTCTCGCGCGATATCTTCCGCTCCGGGCGCACCGTGGCGCGTATCAATGGGCGCACCGTGGCGCAGCAGGCGCTTCAGCAGGTGGCTAGCTGGCTTGTCGATATTCACGGGCAGAGCGAGCATATGAGCCTGCTGCGCCCCGAACAACACGTTAATTTTCTGGATCGCTATGCCGATCTGCTGCCACTGCGCGAGCAACTGGGCGGGAAAGTCACCGAGTGGCGCAGCGCGCGTAAGACGTTGAGCGCGCTGCAGCAAAATGAAAAAGAACAGGCGCGGCGCGCCGATTTCCTGCGCTTCGAGATCGAGGAAATCGAAAAAGCCAATCTCCAAACCGGCGAGATCGAGACGCTGGAAGAAGAACGCAAAGTGCTGGGCAACGCGGAACGCCTGCGCGAGTTGTGTGCCCTGGTGTATGGCTCTATCAAGGGAGCAGAGAGCGGCGACAACTTCCAGCCAGCCCTTGACCTGCTGCGGCCCGCCTTGCGCTCTATGTCCGAGCTTGCCCGTTTGGATAGAGAACTTCAGGAGTACGAAACCAGCCTGTCAGAGGCCATTTACCAGCTCGAAGATGTCGCGGCCAGCATCAGCAGCTACGAAAGCGATATCGAGGATGACCCGCAGCGCCTGGCAGACATCGAGGAACGCCTGGACCTGATTTCCAGGTTGAAACGCAAATATGGCGCGACCATCGAGGAGATACTCCAGCGGGCCGAGGATGACCGCGCCGAACTGGAGACTATCATCAACCGCGACGAGTTGATCGCCACCCTGCAAAAGCAAGATTACCTGCTGCGGGGTGAGATCGGCCTGCTTGCAGGACAACTTTCTGAGCGCCGCCGCGCCGCGGCAGGTCGGCTCTCGACTGCAATGGAAGAGCAGTTGGACGAACTCAATATGCAGCGCGCGCGCTTCGCCGTCCAGATCGAGCAGACGCCCGACGAAAACGGCGTACCTGCCAGCATCAGCGGTCAGCCGGAGCAGTATTATACCTGCGACGCCACAGGTATCGACCGCGTGCAATTCTTAATCGCTCCCAACCCCGGCGAACCTTTCAAGCCCCTGACCAAAATCGCGTCGGGCGGTGAAACGTCGCGCCTGATGCTGGCCCTTAAAACTATCCTCTCGGCAGCCGACGCCACTCCTACCCTCATCTTTGACGAAATCGACGCGGGCATCAGTGGACGAAGCGGGCAGATCGTAGGCATGAAGTTGTGGCAATTGACACGCAATCACCAGGTCATCTGTGTGACCCATCTGCCACAGATTGCCAGCTTTGCCGATACACACTACAATGTGAATAAGCAGATATTTGACGAGCGAACCGTCACCTTAGTCAATGAACTTCGCCCCGAACAACGAGTACGCGAGATCGCGAATATCATGGGTGGCAACGTCAGCGAGTTCTCCATGAAAAGCGCCGAAGAAATGCTCGCACGTTCCTATCTCTGGAAAGAACACTGGACCCGCAGCATACAAGGGGAGGGAAAGGAAGCAAGCAACGCATGAGCAAGAAATTATTAAGCACGATTCTTTTATTCCTGGTCTTTATCGGCTTCCTCTGGTGGGGCCTGTCCATGCTTTTCCATCCAGACCCCACAGGTCCGGCAGAAAGCATCGTATTTGCCCTGCTGCTGCTTGGCTGCTCCGGCTACGCGCTCGTCTCCATCCTGATGCTTCCCCGCAAGAGACAACCATAATGTGAGAATCGTATGATTGATGAAACGCAGACAGCGCCGCCGGTAATCCGTCTTGCTACACCTGAAGATATCAAGATCATCGATGAACTTGACCGCATGAGCACGTCTCCGACGCGCAATATTCACCGCGAAATGGAGAAGTATTTTGGCTCGTTTGACCCATCCACGCACGAACGGAACCTGATCTTCCTTGCTCAGATCGGAGATCAGATCGCGGGCAAAGCTGAACTGATACTGGCTCCTGCCAGCGTTACTGAGGAAAATCCTGCTTTTCCCCAGATAGGCTATGTCAGACGAGTAATAGTCGCGCCCGCGTATCGCAAACTGGGGCTGGCGCGCCAGTTGATGCAACATATCATCCACTATGCCCGCACTGAATTAGATATAACTGCCATCGATCTGCACGTCTGGGAAGAGAATGTAGCAGCCATTCGCCTGTATCAGTCTCTCGGTTTCGAGTTGCACCACCGCGAACTCTACTTCCACCTGGTTCTCTAATTCCTTTTGTGACGCAGCTTTATTTCCCTTCGTTCTAAAAATCAGGCCCCGTAAGCCTTGTCCACATCCGGGGTGCAGGTCTATCTGGTCCTCAGGGGGAAATCTAAACAAAAGGCTGGAGATATGCGCGAAGATACGGAGCAGCAGACTGTAATTATACAGCTCACTCCACCTATAGAGCCGCAGCTTGAACCACAGCGAAGCAGTAGCAGGTGGATGCGCTATTTCATTACAGATGATGTCTCACCAGATAATGCTCTCATTATCGAACTACAAAGGCGAGCATGCTGGATTGGCCTGGCTATGATTTTTCAGGCCATCAACGAAATCCCACCTTTCATCTACTTGCCGGTTCTCCCATTTCTTGCTCCCTGGATTGGCCTCATTTCATTTAGCCTGATTACCGGCAGCTTTTTTGCCTTGTGGATGGCCTTTCGCCCGGCGACTTTGAAGCTGCAAAACACCATAGCATTAACGATCGCGCAGCGCGTGATATGGACAGCCTTTCGTTCATTGAATTTGAAATCGCGCCAGACAAAAACGATTCCCGCGCAAAAAGACCCGCGCCACTGGCAGCGGGTCATCGTTGTGCTCCTGCTCATCACCTCGCTCGCGGGAGCAGCCGAACTGGTATCCTCGGTCGTAATGGACTTCTTCATGACGCCCATCTATAGAAACGATGGTACATCCCTTGATACGAATGCCGCCGCCCTGCTCTTAGAGGGTCGAGATCCCTACCTTGATTCCAGCATTTTGAGTGTCGTGCGGCGTTTCCCCATTCTACCCGACTGGACAACGCCACTGCGCGAGGGACAATTAGCCGACAGCATCATCTACCCTACCAGTTGGGAATTACGCAGCATCCTGGATACAGACCTCAAAGCTGGCAGCGCGCCCGAGTTTGAGTCAAAAGTGAGCTATCCGGCGCTTTCTTTCCTCACGCTTTTGCCATTTATCTGGCTCCATACGAATAACGTACTGCCATTATACCTGCTGTGTTATTTTCTGATTATTTTCGTCGGCTGGAAGAAGCTGAGGCCGGAGATGCGCCCCTGGCTGATACTTGTAGCAATGGCAAACGCCAGCATGTGGACTTCGGTAATGAATGGCAGCGTGGATATCCTTTACATTTTGCTGATCCTGCTGGCCTGGCTGCTGCGAGATGCGCGCTGGTGGTCTGCCATTTTCCTGGGACTGGCGCTCGCCACGAAGCAGCTCGCGTGGTTCTTTGTCCCTTTCTATGCCATCCTGACCTGGCGTCGCTATGGCTTGAGGGAAGCAATGCGGCGCTTGAGCATCGCGGGGGGTATTATGCTGGCTATTAACCTGCCATTTATCCTCTGGAACCCGCAGGCATGGATAATGGGTGTGCTGGCTCCTGTTGTTGATCCTATGTTTCCATTGGGAGTAGGCCTGGTCGCCTTGAGCTCTACACCAGTACTGCCCATCTTGCCTGCCGTCGTGTACACCACGCTCGAAGCACTGGCCATGCTGTTCTGCCTGGCATGGTACTGGCGCATCTGTAAGTCCCACCCGGAAGCCGCCATGCTGCTGGCAGTGCTGCCCTTGTTCTTCGCCTGGCGCAGCCTCTCATCCTACTTCTGCTGTTCCGCCTTGCCGCTCTTCATCTTGCAGGTTGCGCGGGTGTTACCAAAACGGGACGACCAGTCGCGCCGCGCCCGGCTCCCTATATGGAATGTACAGGATATCAGGGCGGAAGCAAGCAATTTCCCTGCCCCAGTAGGCGCGCGCGCTGCTCTGCAAACCCTGCGCTTCTTCTAATCCCCTCTTGCCCTGCATGGTACAATCGAAGCGTAGGGGCCCGATTTAACGCGCCCGCGTTGATAAATGAGTGAGAGAAGATGACATCGAAGAAGCCACGGCGACCTCTCGTCCCACAAAGCGACGAAGCGCAATTACAGCATTTGCTTGTGCAACGACATACCGTTGCAGAAACGCTGCGTAATAGCAGCAACCGGGTACAGGCAGAGACAGCCTTAGCCGAAATCACCGGCAATACAGAGGGAACGCAGTTAGCATTCCTTAAAGCTTTGGGAAAGCAGCCGGATATGGATGCAGCCGATGTGCTGCTCGCCATCAACGAACTGGCTCCAGACAAAGCCGTGCGCAAAGAAGCGCGCCGCGTCCTGATCCATCTCGCGGGCAGCAAAATCTACCCCAGTTGGACTCCTGAACCCGAACAGCTCGCAGGCGCATTCGTAGAGACGCGAGTTATCGCGTCTAATGCCCCGCGCTTCTGGAAGGGCCAGGTTACGGTTATGCGCGAACTGGGAGAAGTGCAACTCATCCTGTACTGGGAGCAGGGTTTTGAATATGGCGAAGTTCGCATGATGACCTTTTTACTCAACTTCTGGCAGGATGGAGTGAAAGATTTTTACTTAGAAGTTGGCAACAAACGTCACATCGATGCGCATATCCATGACCTGGAAACACGCCTGGCCGAAGCGACTGGCAAAACTGTGAGCATAACAGATTGCACGCTGGCGGAAGGGCGCAGACTGATCCTCGACGCTCTTGCAGTCAACAAGTGGCGCAAAACCACCCCGCATAAAGATTACCGTCACTACCTT
>DATGGW010000138.1:0-5902 GCA_035308345.1 Ktedonobacteraceae bacterium
GCAAAACAGGCTGCGCAAACAGTTTTGTCCCCGACAATACAAACAAGGAAATGTGATGTGCTGCTGATGACTGCCAAGTTGGAGGAGACAAAAGCAGTCATCGCAGCTTGCGAACAGGAGACAGGCATCTCCTACGTGTCAGAGTTTGGGAGGGTGGGGGTTTACTATGATCTGCATATCATCGGTGGTGCTCGCACTTTTCTGGTGCAATCTGAGCAGAGCAAAGGAGGACCAGGTGGAGCAATTCTGACTGCGCAGGATGGAATCCGGGAACTCTCACCATCTGCCATAATATTAGTGGGTGTCGGCTTTGGTATGCAAATAAAAGGACAGCGTATGGGAGACATTCTGATCTCACACCAACTGCTGGACTATGAACTTCAGCGCGTGGGTCAGGATCAAGATGGAGTGTACATCATCTGTTCTCGAGGAGCTCGCGCGGATGCATCCACGCGATTGTTGGCGCGGATATACAATGGTCTATTAAACTGGACAGAACCGGCAGCGCACGTAGGTTTGCTGCTTTCAGGAGATAAATTGGTTGACAATGTTGACTTTCGCGAGCAGTTACGGCGAATAGAACCCGAGGCGATTGGGGGTGAGATGGAGGGTGCTGGCCTGTATGCGGCGGCTCAGCGCGAACATGTGGACTGGATTGTTATAAAGGCAGTTTGTGATTGGGCCGATGGCAAGAAGAATTATCAGAAAACTAAACGACAACAGGTTGCAGAGGTGAATGCTGCTAAATTCACAGTGCATATCTTGCGACAGGGGGGGCTGAGAAATCTCCCACCAGCATCCATATAATTGGCTTGCGGTGCCAAACACTTCTTCGAAGAAGTCGAAAGCAAGAGAACCTGAGCAGACGCAGAAAGCTGATCGTTACAACCCCTGTTGCCCGAGCCAGCGCAGCATGTGATCCGCCACATCCTGCCAGCCTTTCTCCAACATCATGTCATGCGCCATCTGTGGGAAAATCGTCGCCTGCGCGTTATAGGCGCGAGCGGTGGCCTCAACCTCTTTACGTGTGAAAATCTTGTCGCATTCTCCGCCCAGTACGAGCACTGGCGTCTTGACTCGTTTGGGATGCAGCAGACTAAACACTATCATATCCAGGAAGGCACGATACGATTCGTTCTGGATGTGTGTAAAATACTCCTGCACTTGCTCGTCCGGCATCTGCATCGAGAAAAAGGCTTCGTGTGTCAGGGCTGGTGTTCCTACGATATGATAGAGTTTTAAGGTAGCGTTAGCTTTCAGAAAGGGCAGTGGATGGCGTAGCGCGATGCTCAAGGTTGTGCGTATCACACCCGATGGTGGAACGGATGCCAACAATATCGCCGCCGGTGTGCTGTGCTTCTCCAGGTATTTCTGTACGACCAGCCCGCCCATCGAATGCCCGATCAATACTGGCGGACGATCAAGCTGGCGCGTTATTAGTACCTCTCAAATTATTTTGTTGGGGTTATTCCCGATGCGTCAGGACATCCAATGCCTGTTTTAATTGCCGGAACGTGTTATCAAGGTGGTCGGGCATCACCTTGACATCGGCGATGACCGGCATGAAGTTGGTGTCGCCATTCCAACGGGGAACAACGTGCATATGCATGTGGCCGGCGAAACCTGCTCCGGCAACTTTGCCTTCATTGATGCCCATGTTGAAGCCATCGGGATTCATAGTCTGGCGAAGCCCGCGCAGGGCCAGCTGCGCTTGAGACATCAGTTCGGTGAGGGTTGCGCCGTCGAGCTTTTCAATAGTTTCCAGGTGCTGGTAGGGCGCAATCATCAGGTGTCCGAGGTTGTAGGGATAGAGGTTCAGCATCATGAAACAACGCTCACCGCGGTACAGTATGTGATACTCTTCATCGCGATGAGCGGCGGGCTGCGTGCAAAAAATGCACTCCTGAGAGGCTGGTGTCTTTGGCGCGATATACGCCATGCGCCAGGGCGCCCATAAATTGTCCATCAATTCAAATTTCTTCGGCTTGAACTTCTGAGGGGGGTATCCACTTTTCGGCCCAATCGTGAATGGCCTGTACAACTGGCCTGAGATCGCGTCCCCTGTCGGTCAGGCGGTACTCGACGCGCACGGGAATCTGGGGGTAGACAATGCGCTCGACGACCCCCTCGCTTTCGAGTTCGCGCAGGCGATCGCTTAGCACGCGGTCTGAAAGCCCTTCTACGGTGGCGGTCATCTCGCAGAAGCGCTGGGGACCCTCCATCAAAGTGTCCAGGATCAACCCTGTCCAGCGTTTGCCTAAGAGCTGGATGGCCTGTTCGTAACGCTTACACAGCTGTCTTGTAGGTCTTGTAATAGTTGTTGCTATTGGCTTCGTTGCCATTGTCTCCTTGCCCCTGGCCTTTCCGGTCAAATGTTGACCAGCGCAGCCCTGATACCCTCTGGCAGGCATCATGCGAAATCGTCGGTGGACGCGATAAATCGAGTCCCTACTAATATATAGTTCTATGTATACATCAGTATACCATGTTTTGTCTTATGCGGCAAGTAACTAGTAAAAAGTAAGTAGAGATCATCCTACCGGTTAACGCTACACGACCAGGCTTTCATCGGGTATACTGTTGATGGTTGTCATATTCTTAACCCACGAACAACAGGAAAGATACCTGCCAGAATAGGATAAGCAATGATGAAACAACCGTGTGACGAGGGCGTTATCAAGTCAGCACCTTTGACGACGAAATTGTACCTGCCTGAAACGAAGCCAGCCGGCACGTGGGTACTTGTCGCAACCATTCTCGGATCGAGTATGGCCTTTATCGACAGTACCGCCGTCAATGTTGCATTACCGGTTCTCCAGACGGACCTGAAAGCGACCGTTGCCGATGTGCAATGGGTCGTGGAGGCATACGCGCTCTTGCTTGCATCTCTCATCCTGGTTGGCGGGTCGCTTGGAGATCACTATGGGCGCAGGCGTATGTACGCTGTGGGCATTGCGCTTTTCACGCTGGCTTCAATGGCGTGTGGGTTTGCGCCAAATGTGACCTTTCTTATCATCGCGCGCGCGGTGCAGGGGATAGGTGGCGCGCTACTGGTGCCGGGGAGCCTGGCGATCATCGGCGCTTATTTCGATAATGAAAAGCGCGGGCGCGCGATTGGCACATGGTCAGGTTTTACAGCTATTACTTCGGCTGTTGGTCCCGTGCTCGGTGGCTGGCTGGTGCAGTATGCCTCCTGGCGCTGGGTCTTCTTTATCAATTTCCCCATCGCGGCCATTGTATTAATCGTACTCTTCTGGCGCGTACCAGAAAGCGAAAGCGCAGAAGATCAGCGCAGAGGTCTGGATTGGTGGGGTGCGGTCCTGGCAACGCTGGGGTTAGGCGGTGTGGTTTATGGACTGACTGAAGCGAATAACGTTGGCTGGAGCAATCCACTGGTCCTGATCGCGCTTGCCATTGGCATAGTTGCGTTAATCCTATTCCTCGCGGTGGAAGCGCGCAGCCGCTCCCCGATGCTGCCGCTCAGCCTGTTTCGCTCTACTACATTCAGCGGCGCAAATCTGCTGACGCTCCTGCTGTATGCCGCGTTGGGAGGAGCCTTGTTCTTTTTGCCATTCAACCTGATTCGCGTGCAGGGCTACTCGCCGACGGCAGCCGGGGCCGCCAACCTGCCCTTTGTCCTGATTATGTTTTTCCTCTCACGCTGGTCCGGTGGATTGGTGGCTCACTATGGCGCGAAACTTCCTCTCATTATTGGACCAATCATCGCCGCCATTGGTTTTGCGCTCTTCGCCTTACCTGGAATAGGCGGCAGCTACTGGACGACTTTTTTCCCGGCAGTGGTTATACTGGGGATAGGCATGGCGGTCAGTGTCGCGCCGTTGACAACGGCGGTGATGGGCGCAGTGGATGTGCAGAAAACAGGTATTGCTTCGGGCATCAACAATGCCGTTGCGCGCACTGCGGGATTGATGGCTATCGCGGTTCTGGGTATTGTCGCACTATTTACTTTCAGCCCCGGCCTGGATGCTAACCTGGCCGCGCTTCCCATCGCATCCGGAGTACGCAATGGGCTGATTGCGCAGCAGAATAAGCTCGTTGGCATCGATATTCCAGGCGGGTTGAGCGCCGCGGCTCACATGGCGGTGCAGCAGGCTATTTCAGAGTCTTTTGTCACCAGCTTTCGCATTATAATGTTGATAGGCGCTGCATTGGCGCTGGCAAGCGCGCTCAGTTCTTTTCTGCTAATCGAGGGAAAGCCGGAAAAAATGGACACGAACACGGCGCGGCAATCATCTACCAGTAGTCAAATCAGGTAGTCGTCAATTTTGCAGCGTATTTGTAGGGACGCGATGTATCGCGTCCACATGGAGAGACATAAGGAGATATCCATGGCAAATCAGTGTGCGCATCTCGACCATATTCATCAGGTCACGCCAAGCGCGAATGGGTGCGAGGATTGTTTGAAAACGGGTGATAGCTGGGTTCACCTGCGCATATGTCTCGAATGTGGGCATGTCGGCTGCTGTGACTCTTCAAAGAACAAGCACGCCACCAAACATTTTCACGCTACGCATCACCCCATTATGCAGTCATTTCAGCCGGGTGAAAGCTGGCGCTGGTGCTTTATCGATGAGATGATGCTGGTGTAATCATTCATGCACCGTTTCGCTCAGCCACTGGCAGGTTTCGGGGATGGCCTGTTGCAGTGATGCTGCCAGGCCATCCAGGTCGGTCACTTCGTCGCGATATACGGCCCAGGCTTTGGTTTTTTGTTCCGGTGAGGTCGTCTTGCGGTAGACGATAATGCCGATACGCTTGCCATTGGGGAAGAACTCTTCCTTGATGCGTGTCAGATCCTCCCAGCGCACCTCGATCACCTCACCATTTTTGCTGCGCTTCACCAGGGCTTCTGCTTCCAGCTTAATGGTAAATGGCACAGGGGCTATTATGCGCAGGTAGATGACAAAGCCGAGGATAAAGAGTAGAGCGACGATAGCGCTGCCGATGGCCGGTACGCCTTCGCGCAGCGCTATCCACAAGACCAGGGCCGTTACCCCAATGACGCCTATTATGGTGACGATGCGTTTGAACGAGCTAAGTCCTGGCCCGATGAAGACATGCTCATGCGCAGTAGCTGGCGACGACATAATGTTAATGACACCTCTCAGAATTTCGCCTGTTCGTTCTGTGTGGTATTGTAGCAATACGGCGTATGCAATGCAAGATGGTATATGATATACTTAGTCCGCCATTACAGAGGGGCTGCTCTCCATGTTACATAGTAGCGTACAGAGGAGATGAAACCATGTCAATGCAGCACACATTCGGGACATTCAACAGGGATTCCGGTTCTCTTACATTACAGGGAACTGCCAGGACAACCGGGAAACTGCTCGCGACGCAGGGATATGTAGTTGGCATCGAGATCAGTGGAAGCGGCGCGCGGCAATCGGTGGCGCTTGCCGACCTGGAGGGGAAAATACTCTACCGGACACGTCGTCCCCTGGAGCATGTGCCGGATACCGAGACGGTGCTGAAGCTGATTGATGAGATGCTCGCGGAAACGTTGACACCGGAGCGGCTCTCTGATGGACGAGTGCTGCGTGTCGGCGCGGCAGTTGGTGGGTTGGTTGATGCATCGCAAGGAATCGTGCGAACACTGCATCACGCGCATGGCTGGAATGACTTCCCATTACAGGACTATCTGGCTAAACGTCTTGATAGACCTTGTATAATAGATAACAATGCAAATGCGGCGGCCCTGGCCGAAGTGATCTTCGGTGTGGCGTCCGGGTCAGACAGCACCCAGCGCGCTTCCGAACGAGTCGCGCTCTACGTTGGCCTGGGACGAGGCATCGGCGGTGGCCTGGTGGTCAACGGCAAGATTTATCACGGCGCATCGTCGACGGCCGGTGAAATTGGGCATATGCTGGTCAAAGAG
>DATGGW010000139.1:0-5271 GCA_035308345.1 Ktedonobacteraceae bacterium
CGACGGTTTTCCTGGTGACGGTGCCCATGGTGGCTCTGGCTTTCCTGCTGTCCTGGCTGCTACCCGAGGTGCGACTGCGCACCACCACCCAGGCGACCGACATGGGCCACACCTTCGCCATGCCAACCACTCGCACTTCCCAGCAGGAGATCGAGCGGGCACTTCACGTGCTGACCAGCCGCGACAGCCTGGACCAGCTCTACCGCCGGCTCGCAGCCCGCGCTGGCATTGAGCTCGATCCGCTCTCTACCTGGCTCCTGTTCCGTTTCCAGGAGCAGGCCCCGATTGCTGGGGAGACTCTGGCGAAGCGCTTCCACGTGCCGGCCGCCAGGCTGATGCCTTCCATCGAAGCGCTGCGAGAGAGCGGGCTAATCACCACGACAACACCGGTGGAAGGTCAAGCACATGGCCAAATCCAACTGACTGCTGCCGGGCAAAAGACCGTCGCTACTGTAGCGAGCGCCTGCCATGATAGCCTGACAGAACTACTTGACGGCTGGTCGCCCGACCAGGAAGCGGAGCTGGAATCCCTTCTTCATCGGGTAACGACGACCCTGTTCAGTGAAGAGCACAAGAAAGAGTTGATCAGCACTCCTGCTTGATCTATTGTTCTCGCATCCCTTCACGAGCAATCGTAGCCACGGATCGGATATTCCTCCTTTTTCTCCGCGCATGACAGTCCCGAACATCGTTCGCCGAAGCTGCACGTGTGCGTTTGTCGCCAGTCCAGCTACTTTCCTTGGAGAGGTGCATCGCGTTGTGCAACTCACAGGAAAAGAGCGGAAACCCAATTGCCTCACAGGGTCAGATATTCTACAATAGGGGTGACAGATGAGCATGGAGAAACCAATCGGAAGAGAGTTATCAAGCAACGGATCAAAGGGAGACGATCATGTACGAGTCAGCAGGGTTGCACGACCAGCTTCTGGCAACGAAGTTTTTTATCCCTTCTTTTCCCCACGCGTTGATCCTGCGTCCTCACTTGCTTGAACTGCTCACAAAGAAGAGTCTGGAGTGCAAGCTTACTCTGGTCTCGGCCCCTGCCGGCTTCGGCAAAACCACACTGCTTTCCAACTGGATCCACTCGAGGCCCTCGGAGCGCACACGGGTCGCCTGGGTGTCTGTGGATGAAGGAGACAATGAGCCGGCGCTGTTCTGGCAGTATGTACTCACCGCTCTGGATAGAGCGCTGCCCGGACTCTGTGTGGAGCTGGTTATCTACCTGCAAACACAACAGGCTCCCCCGTTGCGTTCCATCCTGCAGACGCTCCTCAACCGTCTTGCCGACCAACCTGAGCAATTTCTCCTGATCCTGGACGACTACCACCTGGTCACTGAGCAGGCCATTCACACCTCGCTCACCTACCTGCTGGAGCATCTCCCTCTACAACTCCATCTGCTCCTGGCAACACGCGCCGACCCACCGCTGCCTCTCGCACTGCTGCGAGCGCGCGGACACCTGCTCGAACTGCGCACCGACGACTTACGCTGTCAGCCGGATGAGGCGATGGCCTTCCTCGAGCAGACAGCGACCATCCCCCTCCCTCGCGACGTGGTCGAGCAAGTGGCGAGTCGGGCAGAAGGCTGGCTGGCCGGCTTGCAATTAGTGGCCCTCTCGCTGCAGGGACGTGGCGCACCTGGCGGCTGGCCGGAGGAGGTGGAGGCAGTAAGTGGAAGCCAGCGCTACATCTTCGATTACCTGATCGAGGAGGTGTTTGGGCGGCAGAGCGCAGCCGTGCAAACATTTCTACTCTCGACCTCGATCCTCACACAGCTCTCGGCTCCCCTGTGTGACGCCGTCCTGGAGCAGAGCGGCAGTCAGCAGGTCTTAGAGCAGTTGGAACGCGCCAATTTATTTCTCGTCTCCCTGGATGGGCAGCGGCAGTGGTATCGCTATCACGCCCTCTTTGCCGAAGCCCTGCGTCACCGCCTGGAGGAAACGCAACCGGCACGAGTGCCGGGTTTGCATTCCCGCGCCAGTCTGTGGTATGCGCGGGCTGGACGCCTCGTTGAGGCGCTCTCCCATGCCATCACTGCCCAGGAGTGGCCATGGGCGGCTGACCTGCTCGAGCGAGTGTATCCCCTATCTGGGGCAACAGTGAACATGCGAGGATGAGACGCTGGCTTGAGGAGCTCCCTGCGGACGTCGTCCGTTCGCGGCCGCGCCTGTGCCTGGCGTCTGCCAAGACTGTGTTCATGGGCGCCTCTTACGCCACGATAGAACGCTGGCTGGACGATGCCGAAACCGCTTTGCAGGACCCTTTACCGACGCCGGCCAACGGAACTGCTGAAGCAGGAGTACCACTCACATCCCCACAAGACGAGCGGGAGAATCTTTTGGGGGAAATCGCCGCCCAGCGTGCTGTCATTACCGGCTACTATCTCGGTCAAGGACATGCCACCCTGAGATTCTGCCAGCAAGCCCTGGCTCACCTTTCCCAGGAGAATCTTTTAGCACGAGCAGAAGTGGCCTATGCCCAGTCTCTGGCGTATTACTCCTCCGGCGACATTGTGGCGGCTATCCTGAGCATAAGGAAGGCTACTGCGCTCGCTCAGGCCGCAGAAGATACTTCTTCCACCATTATCTATTTGAGTAGAACAGCGTATTCCTTGCTCTTGCATGGAAAACTTCACGAGGTGGTGCAGGTTGCCCGGCAGGCCACTCTCCTGGGAGCAACGCCAGCTGGACTCCCTCATGCCATGCTGTGCTGGGCCTATATCTTCCACGCGGATGCCTTGCGCCAGTGGAATCGGCTGGATGAGGCCCTGGAACTGGCATTACAGAGCGTCCGGCTGAGCGAGCAGACGGAAACTATCGTGGCCTTATATCTCGGTTACACGCTGCTGATGCGGATCTACCTGGCCCGCGAAGAGATGGACGCCGCACGCTTGGCCTTCCAGAAAGCAGAAGAGGCTCTGGCGAAAACCTACAGCACGTACCGGCGCGATGCCTACCTCATTGTCCATTGGATGCAGTTCTGGGTGGCAAGTGGAGAGCAGGAACGCATGAGGAGCTGGCTGCGGGAAATTGAGCAACCGAGCAGTGGAGATACCGCTGTGCATGCGCCGCTAGCCCATGAACGCGAGGAGGTCGCCCGCGCCCGCATGCTGCTCGCCCAGCAGAGGCCTGCCGAAGCGCTCTCGCTACTAGAACCCCTGCTGGGCAAGGCGGAGCAGCAAGAACGTTGGAGCCACGTGATCGAAATGCAGATCTTGCAGGCCCTGGCGCATGCGCTGCGCCACAAAGATCAGGAGGCGTTGACCGTCCTTGCCCAGGCGGTACACCTGGCTGAACCAGAGGGCTACATCCGCGCCTTCGTGGACGAAGGCCCTGCCATGGCTACCTTGCTCTCCCGGCTGCGCGACCAGGAGCGGAAGCAAGGGTCAACACCCTATCTCGATACCCTGCTGGCCGCCTTCTCTCACCGGAGCAGGACACACGCACCACTCACTCTGGGGTCAGGAGAGCCGAGAGGGTATCTGCGAGAGCAACCGCTCATCGAACCGCTTTCCGAACGTGAACTGGAAGTCCTCCAGTTGATCACTCACGGCGACTCCAACCAGGAAATCGCCGATCGGCTGGTGATCACCCTGGATACCGTCAAGCGGCACGTGACCCATATCTTCGAGAAACTGGGGGTGCATAACCGAGTCCAGGCGGTAGCAAAGTCTCGCGCCCTGGGCTTGCTCTCCCATGAACCGTAGGTGAGTACCGTTCTTCTCGTACCGACATTCATGCAAACTGCAACCTTGCGGGTGAATACAGGCAGGGGTTGAGAGAACTTGCCGTCTCAACGGAGAGATTCTTCAGCAGACTCACTTTCCATACATTCGAGCTGGCAGCGACTCACGGTCGGATCGTGACCGGAACCGGCTCCTGCTCACGCAGTCGAGCAAAGCGATCTTGATGGGGCACCAGCATCGCGACCGCAGGGTCGCCATGCTCTGCGCGCCTTTGCAGTAGCCTGGAGCCACCGATCACTCGTCACCTTCCGTCGCAAAACCGTGCAGCGACTCCACCGAAGGCACGAAGTAATAGGCCCCGCTCACGGCAGTCGTATAGAAGGTGAGGGCATCGCGAATGCCATCCTCTGCCCCTGCCATGCGAGCGAGCATTCGCGCCAGGCGATGCTGCTCGCAACTGAAACCGATGAACATGGTTCCATGTTCGTTGGCGGTGCCAAAGGGCGTATTGCGGCGGAAGATATGCTGTTCCTCACCATGTTCTTCGATCACGTTGCGCGAGACGTGCGACTGTGGGCCGCGCACTTCCTCGTCCAGCTCGACGCTGCTATCTTTGGTGCGCCCGATGACCTTCTCCTGCACCTCGACGGGAAGCGCCTCGAAAGCGGCGGCATCGTGCAGCCACTTCTGAATAAGAACAATGCTGCCTCCGGCGCCGGGAGACTCATGTGGGATCAAGGCCACCTCGGGCGCTACTAAAAGACTGGGATTCTCGGTACCGTCGATAAATCCAGTTAAATCGCGGTTCTCCTTGTAGGTCCAGCCTGCTACTTCGCTCGCGAGTGTTGCGACCGGGGCTAACGCCATCACCGCCTCGCGCGTCACGTCAAACACCTTATCGTAGGCGTGACCCGCGGCCCACAGCCACAGGTCATGCTGCGTGGCAGGCATACTGTACCCATCAATACCCACTACCGGCTGAGCGAAATCACTCACGTCTTCCGGGATATCCTGCGGCGCGACTTGCCTCCATAACGATGGTCGAAATCCAGCCACCAGGTTGACCCCGCCGGTCGTCGTACTCGGTTCCCGCAGGTTGGCGATGGCCTGCACCAGGGCCAATGGTTCGGCACCCTCAAGGAGATCGAATTCCATGTAGGAATGCGAACCGGTTCCCAGGGCAAAAATACCACTTTGTGCTACACGCATACCTATCCCTCCATCTCTCTTCGAGGTTCAAGAAACCGTGTCCTACAACATCGACCCTGGACAAATAATAACAGTGCATACCAACGGTACTTTCATACGGGCATTGTAGCATCGCGGCAACCATACCAGCAAGAAGACACACCTGAGGTTCCCCTACAAAAGCGGGTCAACCTCAGCGCACCTGTCCCACCAAAGTGGGACAGGTGAAACGGGGCACAATCCCACTCCGGTAGGAAGACTTCGGCCTGGCTTCCGGCTACACTGCCTTGTAGGAAAAAGATGATGTGTGGGCAGAAACCATAAAGGAGGAAATCACATGGAATACACACAGTTTGGTCAGACAGCCTTACATGTTTCAAAACTCGGCTACGGCACCTG
>DATGGW010000140.1:0-7954 GCA_035308345.1 Ktedonobacteraceae bacterium
GGTTGGCCGATGATGTCGCGTTGGACGCGGTGCAGCTTCCAGTGGAAGAGTTGCCTGACGAAGTACTCGTGTATACGTTGCCCAGCCGTTTCTGTCTTTCGGACACGCTTTCGGATATGGCATGGCAGCAATTTGGAGCGATAGAACCTGGCTGGGCGCGCGTGCAGGCTATTTGCGACTGGGTACACGGCAATATCCGTTTCGAGTATGGCACCAGCAATTCACTGACGACGGCTGCCGATGTCTGCGCGGCGGGTGTAGGCGTGTGTCGCGATTTCGCGCACCTGGCGGTGACATTTTGCCGCGCACTGAATATTCCCGCACGCTATGTATTCGGCTACCTGCCGGATATTGGGGTTCCGCCACCGTATGCGCCTATGGATTTCTGCGCCTGGATGGAGGTCTACCTCGCGGGACGCTGGTGGACATTTGACCCACGCAACAATGAGCCGCGTATTGGCCGTGTGCTGATTGGGCGCGGGCGTGACGCGCTGGATGTAGCGATGGTAACGGCGTATGGGTCGCCGCGCCTGACGAAAATGACGGTGTGGGCCGATGAGCTTGTTCCTACCACCAACGATGCAGCGGGAACGGGTGCGGCACACGCAACCCTGCTCAGTGGGAATGGCATCCAGGAATGAAGCAAGAACCGGTAGACATTAAGACTCAGATCGCTACCCTCAACCTGCTGGACGTTGATGAGATAGACTGGCAGCGCGTGCAACGCACTGCGTACCTGATCCACCAGCATTTCCGCTATGATTACCCCGGCCCCGTGCGCGAGCTTCAGCAACGTTTATTGATTGTGCCACCTGCTATGTACGGAGATCAAAAGTGTATCGTGCATCACCTGGATGTCTCTGCCGAGGTTGCCGAGACCGTCAATGAGGTTGATGAGTTTGGCAACGTGGTGATTAAGCTGAGTATTCCCGCGATAGATCGCTCCGTTGACTTTGAGGCGTGGATCGTTGTCGAGCGTTTTACCGGGAGTGGCCCGCATGAACTTTCCGGCGACGTACTCAGCGATGTACGTTACCTGGAGCCATCTTCGTTAACACGACCCGATGATGCGTTGCGAGAGGTTGCAACTATGCTATCTACAGGCATACAGGAGCCGCTAACGCTGGCTGGACGTGTCAATGATTGGGTTCACAACGCGCTTCATTACGAGCATGGCGCGACCGATATTCACACCACTGCAGCCCAGGCGCTGGCACTGGGGCGTGGAGTTTGCCAGGACTACGCTCATATCATGCTGGCGCTTTGCCGACTCTGCGGGGTGGCGGCACGCTATGTCTCCGGCCATCTGCTGGGCGAGGGTGGGACGCATGCCTGGGTCGAAGTCCTGGTTCCTGCACCCGAACATTCTGGTACAGCTATGGCTCTGGCCTTTGACCCCACACATGGCTGCAAAACCGATCTGCACTATATTACCGTTGCTATTGGGCGAGATTACTATGACGCGGCTCCAACGTCGGGAACGTTTCAGGCCCCCTACCGGGGCCAGCTTACAGTGCGCAAAATGGTCGGGCCAATTTCACTGGAGTATGCCGAGGGTATGTGACTTCCACAGCCGCTGCTCACCCGCTACTTTCTTCCCATTTTTCGGGAAGTTCTTTTCATTGGCAATACCAGTGAAAGCAGAGAAATGCAAGGTTCTCCCTCGTAGTTTCCGTCAACAAGCCCACGTAATAGTATGCGTGTTGATTGGCCCCTGGAAAAAGAATAAGCCAGGGGTACAGGCATGGAGTGGCACAAAGATCGTGACCAGCACACTTTGGCCGGGAGCAAGTGTCCCTCTTACTGGACTGAAGCTGACACCGCCTGGTATATTCGTGTAGGCAAACCAGTTCAAATTACTTTGAGCGTTGGCCTCGGATAGTACCCGTGCGAGGCAAACATAGTCGCCATTATTCTGGCTACAGTCGAGATGGCCGACGAAACTCATTGATGATGGCCGCAAGTCCAATATAGTCGGTGCTGGCGCAGGTGGCTGGGTGGGCGGTGGTGGTGCAACCGTTGGTTTTGGTGTCGGCTTCGGTGTAGGAACACGCGATGGCACAGGTGTTGGTGTCGGCGTGAATGTGACAACTGATGATGGACTGAGCGACACTCTATGTCCTGTCGGTTTTGTTTGTCCTGTGGCAGCCGTTGCAGAACCACAGGCCGCTAGCATAATGGCAACCATAATGAGAAAAACCATAGCACCCATACTTTTCGTGAGCTTTGCACGCGACCCATATGAGCAACGCATATTTGATTGATGAAATTTGAACTGACGCATAACGGTCCTTTCCTATTTGGCATACACATGACTTTGATAGACATCTCATAAGCTACATACCTACATACGTTGGCGGTTACTCGCATATGAAGGGAATAAGGCAGGTTTGCCAGGATGTTTCCTTCGGAAGATGCCCATTTCTTCTGTGTGTCTATGTACCGGGTGAAGGAATGGCCCATGGAAAAAAAGCTACAGAAAGGCGAAAAGTTCGCTGTCTATGTATGCTACGTTAAAGGAGTACATGCAAGCAATGAGTGATACTGATCGAATTACCTATAATCATCGCGTGGTGGAGGAGTTCCGTGCCAATGGCGGACAGGTGCAAGGTTGGGCACCCTTGATTCTGTTGACGACCAGAGGGGCCAAATCAGGGCAGCCTCGCGTTTACCCGCTCATGTCGGTGCCAGATGGGGATCAATACATTGCGGTTGCCTCCAAAGGAGGCGCACCCGAACACCCGCAGTGGTATTATAACCTGCTGGCGCATCCCGATGTCACCGTTGAGGTCGGCACCGAAACGTTTGCGGCAACGGCTCGATTGCTGACGGGCGAGGAACGGGAGCAGGCTTTCGCGAAGGCGGTGACGGTGTTTTCTCCTTATGGGCAGTATCAAAAGAAAACGGCCCGCCAGATACCGGTATTTCTGCTCGAACGGCGTCCCAACTTATAAACCAGGTAATAGTTCTCTCGCTTTCTCAATCAGGAACTCGCTTTCGATTGGCGGGGTCTCTATACGATCGTGCTGAAATGGTAATTACAAGGTACATCCGACTATGCTATACTACTCCCATAGCTATTGCCAACCGCAAGCACCTTCTTATTCTTTCATGTGGCCGAATGGAACGACCCGACGAGATGCGGCGCGTTGCGGAGAACAGGAGAGTACCTGATGAGTTTCACCAGCCGCCTCATGAGCCGGTTGATGCACCTGCCCCCGGCTCAAACCCATGACCTTGTGATTACGCACGATATCCAGATTCCCATGCCCGATGGCGTAGTGTTATTTGCGGATCATTACGCGCCACGTGGTGGTTCAAAGCTCCCAACGCTCCTTGTCCGTTCTCCTTACGGTAGGAAGGGCTTTTTCAGTGCCTTGACGGCTCTTCCTTACGCCGAGCGCGGCTATCAGGTGTTAATTCAGAGCTGCCGGGGTACCGCAGGCTCAGGAGGCGAGTTTCTCTATGCCCGCTATGAGCATGACGATGGACTGGCTACCATTTCATGGATCAAGCAGCAGGAGTGGTTTTCGGGCGAGCTTGCTACCATCGGTGCCAGTTACCTCGGCTTTGTCCAGTGGTCTGTGGCTGCCGACGCCGGGCCAGAACTGAAGGCGATGGTCCCCCAGGTCACCAGCGCCGATTTCAACCATTTTCGCTTTCAGGGAGGTTCGCTCAATCTGGAAACGTCACTGGGCTGGTCCACTATGATGACTGACCAGGCTGCTACCGGGATGAGGCTCAGCTCACTGTTCCTGTCTGGTCAGCGCAACCGCAGACTGGAGCGTGCCTATGGACACTTGCCGCTTGGCGATGCCGACCGGCTCGTTGTTCACCGGTCATCCCAGCCTTTCCAGGAACATATTCAACACGGTCCCGAGGATGACTATTGGAAGCCGATGGACGTCAGCGCACGCCTGGGAGAGGTGAATGCACCAGCTTATTTTATGGCTGGGTGGTATGATATCTTCCTGGATTGGCAGTTGCAGGACTATCAGGCGTTGCGTAAGGCGGGGAAACAGCCTTATTTGCTCATCGGTCCATGGACCCACACCAGTTTCGTCAACGCTGGCATGATCATTCGCGAATCACTGGCCTGGCTGGACACGCATGTCAAAGGGCAGAGGGAAAAGCTGCACGAGATGCCGGTTCAACTTTTTGTGATGGGAGCAAACACGTGGCGTTATTTCGCCGACTGGCCGCCGCCGGTTCGCCGTGAGCGCTGGTATCTTCAAGCCGATGGCGGACTGGCTCTCACTTTGCCGCTCGCTTCTCAACCCGACCGCTATCGGTATGATCCTGCCGATCCAACCCCGGCAGTCGGAGGAAATTCGCTCGGAGCCGCAAAGCATATGGGGCCAAAAGACAATCGCTCATTGGAGGCTCGTTCTGACGTCCTGGTGTATACAAGCACGGTGCTGGAGCAGGATATGGAGATAATCGGTCCGGTCACTGCCGAGTTGTATGTGCATTCCAGTCTGGAGCATACCGACTTCTTCGTCAGGCTCTGTGTCGTGGAAGAATCGGGCAAGTCCATCAACCTGTGCGATAGTATTCTGCGTTTGACGTCGGGGAGTATTCCCCCGGAACCTGACGGCAGTTTGCATATTTCGATTCAGGTCTGGCCTACCGCCTATCACTTCCGCAGGGGACAGCGCATTCGCGTCCAGGTCTCGAGTGGCGCTCATCCGCGCTTTGTGCGCAATTCCGGCAGCGGCGAGCCACTGGCGACGGGAACGAAGCTGTGTGTTGCCGACCAGAGCATCTATCACGATCCTGAACACCCTTCGGCTATTCTACTTCCTGTCCTTAGCGTGTAGCCTGCAATTTACTGCGCCGGTATGGGCGGAACTAGCTCGTTCAGCAAATTTTTAGTGAACTTCCGCCGAAAATTCAGCGAAGCATGGCACACTTCTTTATGAAAGGAGTGTTCATTCAAGATGTTTCAAATTGCGTATGCGGCTCCTTCTTCATTTGAGGAAACACTGACATTCCTGACGAGGCCAACCGACATCAGCGCATGTGAAAAAAGGCGCTCAGACAGGCAATACCTATCAACAATGAAGAACAAGCAAAAGGTGAAATAAATGATTTATGAAGACAGCGACGATGTGCAGCCTGTTTTGCAAGAAGGGACTGGATACGAGTCTGGGCTCTCTTTCGAGGAGGCATCGCTGAAACGATTCGGGTACCAGGTGAGTGACGAGGTTGCAGAGTACCTGTCCACTGTGCGTGAGCGCCCCGTGTGGAAGCAGATACCGGGCGAGGTGCGAGAGATGATTCGCACGCAGGAACTTCCCGAACAGGGGTTCCCTTTCGAGGATACGCTTGCATTTCTACGGGAGTTGATTTTGCCTTATCCCCAGGGAAACGGACATCCCGCCTTCGCGGGGTGGATCAATTCCGCTCCCGCTCACGCTGCTGTCTTGATCAAGCCACTTGTTGCCGCAATGAACCCCAACTGCGGCATTGGCGATCACGCGGGGCAGGAGTTGGAACGCCGTGTCGTTCAGTGGGTGATGGAACTGTGTGGGTTCCCTGTCGCTGACTCCGCGGGCGTTTTTGTGAGCGGGGGCTCCGAAGCGAATTTCACCTGCCTGCAAGCGGCCCGTTACTGGGCCGCTCAGGCGGATGGATGGGACGTTCGGAAAGAAGGAATGCAGGGTTCGCGTCCGCCATACGTACTCTATCAATCGGATCAGGGGCATTTCAGCGTGCGCAGGTCGGTCGAGGCGATGGGACTGGGCAGCGACGCCATCCACATCATCCCCACCACCCCGACATATCAAATGGATGTCGAACAACTCTCTCAGCGTATCCGGCAAGACCTCAACGTCGGCCAGCGCCCGTTTTGTGTTGTGGCGACGGCTGGGACGGTTGAAAGCGGAGCTATTGACTCGTTAGACGAACTGGCCGACCTGTGCGAGGAGCAGGACATCTGGCTGCACGTTGATGGGGCCTATGGCTCATTTGGCATCCTGGATGAGCGAGTAGCGATGCTCTTTGAGGGAATGAAACGGGTGGACTCACTGGCGACCGACCAGCACAAATGGCTCTCTGTTCCTATAGACTGCGGCTGCGCTCTTGTCAGGCACGGTACGCTGCTGCGCGATACATTTCGCCTGACGCCTGCCGGACAGGACGAACACGAAGTCTGGATGTCGGAGTATACCATGCAGCGCACACGCCGCTTCCGTGCGCTGGATGTTTGGTCGGTCGTGCGTACGGCCGGGCGTGCAGGTCTAGCCAGGGCTATCGCCAACAATAATGACATGGCCCGTCTCCTCGCACGTATGGTTAGCGCAGAGCCTGATCTGGAACTCGTCTCGTCGGGTCCACTCAGTATCGTGCGTTTTCGCTATGCGCCACCGGCGCTCTACGATGACCCGTTGACGCTTGACAGGCTGAACAAAGAACTCGCCCTCGAGGTTCAGCGGCGTGGGAAAACCCTGCTTACGAGTACGTACTTTCAGGGAAAGGTAGCACTACGGGCCTGCATCGTCAACTACATGACGTGCGCCAGCGATATCCTCACGATGGTTGAGGAAGTGATTGACACTGGCGCTTCCCTTCTCTCACAGATCAACAATTAAGGAGCAATTCAGCATGTACTATCACAATCTTTTAGAGACGATCGGGCATACTCCACTGGTTGAACTTGAGAGTTTCAGCCCGCGCCCTGGCGTACGCATATTCGCGAAGATGGAGGGCGCTAATCCTTCGGGGAGTCTGAAAGACCGTAT
Organism: Ktedonobacteraceae bacterium; assembly: GCA_035308345.1. Lineage (GTDB taxonomy): Bacteria > Chloroflexota > Ktedonobacteria > Ktedonobacterales > Ktedonobacteraceae > CF-113. The sequence continues at coordinate 6,744 of DATGGW010000140.1, forward strand.
CGCGAGAGCAATGATCGTACAGGCTGAGGCGCACAGTCTACTGAAAGCAGACTCGATATTATTGGAACCGACCAGTGGCAATACGGGAGTGGCGCTGGCACTGGTGGCGAACATGAAGGGCTACCCGTTCACCGCCGTCGTGTCTGAAAAGGGAACTCAGGAGAAGCGCAGGATGCTGGAACTTTACGGAGCGAGCGTGATCACCTCTCCCGGGTCGGCGGGTAGCAACGGGGCTATCCGGCTGGCGCAGGAATTGGTGCAGCAGGATAAACGCTACGTCATGCTCTTTCAATATGGCAATGAAGCAAACCCGGCCGCCCACTACCAGACCACTGCCATGGAGATTGTGCGGGACATGCCCGATGTGAACGTGCTGGTTGCCGGGCTAGGCTCCGGGGGAACGCTCACCGGCATTGGTCGCCGCTTAAAGCAGCACCATAAAGCTATTCGTATTATAGCTGCCGAGCCAGTACAGGGTGAGAGCATCCAGGGGTTGCGTAACCTGGCGGATGGTTTCGTGCCGCCCGTCCTCGATCTATCGCTGCTTGATAGCAAACTTCAGGTAACTAGCCAGCAAGCGTGGCTGCGTACCCTTCAACTCAAAGCGCAGGAAGGAATCTTTGCCGGCCCCTCCAGCGGCGCGGTCCTGGATGTGGCTTTGCGCGTTGCCGAACGGATGAAAAAGGGGAAGATCGTGATCATTCTGGCAGATGGCGGCTGGAAGTACATGAGCGAGCAGCACTGGACAACTCAAAGGCCGGAGGTAGTATCTGCGGCTGCGCCTCTGGAAGCCTCTGTTTGAAATACTGTCTGAAAGAACTCACATATCATACTTCTTGACCAATCGCTTCGATTGTTCTTGTAGCCTGGCAGCCTGAAGATGAAGCGCGACGGTCGTCCCCTCGCCTGGCTGGCTTTCGATGGTAATTGAGCCTCCTTGCGCTTCTATTAACTCTTTCGCAATCGCAAGACCAAGGCCGTTTCCTCCAACGTGCTGTGAAGATCGGCTGCGGGATGAGTCAGCCTGGTAGAAGCGATCAAAGACATAGGGTAATGCATTGGGCGAGATGCCCTGTCCGGTATCGCGCACCTGGATAAGAACTTCCTCCTGGTCCTCGCTCCTAACCAGGATATCAACGTGTCCGCCAGGGTATGTAAACTTCAGGGCGTTGTCAACAATATTGAACAAAACCTGCTGCAATCGGTCTTCA
>DATGGW010000141.1:0-3295 GCA_035308345.1 Ktedonobacteraceae bacterium
ACTGGCTGGATGTTGGCGCAATTGGGGATCACGACGCTCTGGTTCGCGCCCGCAGAGGGATCATAGACGGTGGACAGGTCGCCGTAATCCTGGTTGCCCGGCCCCGGTCCCAGCGTCAGGCGCTGCACGGCTGAATCGGGCAGCGCGCGCCCGAAGTTGGCGAAAGCCAGCATCTCCGACTCACTTAAATCGGTGAAGACCTTGCCCTGCAAATCTGTGATAAGCTGCGTGAGATGCGTTACCACGTTCGCCAGTGTCAGCTTCTTTTTGAGCGCCGACAGCACCTGCTGCTGGCGTTCGGTGCGACCGATATCACCGATAAGGTCGGCGTGGCGGGAACGCACGTATTCCAGCGCCTCCTGCCCATTCAAATGCTGCGGCCCCGGCACGATATAGAGACGGCGGTAGGCATAAGGGTCGTTGGAGTTGCCGGTATCGTCGGGATAAGCATCATCCACAATCGGGTGAGCTACATCGATATCCACGCCGCCCAGCGTATCGATTACGCTGGCAAAGCCGCTTAAACCCACCCAGGCGTAGCGGTCAATAGTCATGCCATAATCCTTCTCCACCGTCAGGCGCGCCAGGCGCACGCCGTCATCGAAGCTGTTATGCTGCGACGCGCCCAGGAAAAATGCCTGGTCGATTTTGTGCATGCCGCCCACCTCCGGCACGTTGACCCACGAGTCGCGCGGAATAGAAACCAGAGAGACGCTATTGTTATCGGGATCGATATGTACAATCATCATCACCTGGGTCAGCAGCGCAGGAAAGTTGAACTTGTTATCATTATCGCTGCCCAGCAGCAAGATATTCCAGGAGCGCCCTGTAATGGTCCCATAGTTGGGCGACGGCAGCGGCGGCTCACCAGCGCTGCGACTGACCGGGTGAACGAATTGCGAGATGGGTGTGGCGATGTTGCTTTGAAAGTAGTAGTAACCATAGGCCAGCCCGCCGCCCAGCAATAAGAGGAGGGTGAGAAAGATGATGAGCAGCGTGCGCCCCGCTCTTAACTTGCGCTGGCGCGGCATTGCCGGAGGAACAATGCCCTCCTGCGGTGATGGTTGCTGTGTTGTTTGTTCGTCCATGATGTAAGCCGGGCCTCATTATCTTTCACGGACTACCAGGTGCTCTAAGAACAATTGTACATGGTGCAAGACGAATTGGCAACACCTTTACTTATGGCCTACCGCTCGTTCAGGACGTGGTACAATATCCTCTGCAAACTATGTTTCTTCATGGAGGAGCACTCATTATGAACCTAGAAGCTATACAACAGGCGCTGCTAAGCGACAAGCTGGACGGCTGGCTCTTTTATGACTTTCGCAAATCCAATCCCATCGCCTATCAGGCGCTTGGATTGCCCTATGATGCTTTTTTTAGCCGCCGCTGGTATTATTTTATTCCCGCGCAGGGCAGCCCGACGGCTCTGGTGAGCGCGGTCGAGTCGCATGTGCTGGGCGAGTTGCCAGGGCAGCGCCTGGTCTTTCGCACCTGGCAGGAGATGCAGGCGCACCTGCAATCGCTCTTGCGTTCGAGCAAGCGTATCGCTATGGAGTATTCGCCCATGAACGCTATCCCTTACATAGCGCGGGTGGACGCTGGCACACTCGAAATGGTGCGTTCGTTTGGCGTGGAGGTAGTCACCTCTGCCGACCTGGCGCAGCGTTTTGTAGCGCAACTCGGCGAGGCGCAGATGGAGAGCCACCGCGAGGCCGGGCGGCGCCTGATCGCCGCCAAAGATACGCTCTTCGCAGCCCTGGGCAACGATTTGCGCGCCGGCGTCTCCATCGATGAATATGGGGTGATGCAGCGCTTTATTGCTCTCATCAAGCAGGCGGGATTGGTCTTGACTTCCGGGAATCCGCATGTCGCCGTCAATGCCAATGCCAGCAATCCGCATTATGAGCCGTCAAGCGGCAACAGCAGCCCCATACAGCGCGGCGACCTGGTGCTGTTCGACTTCTGGGCGCGACTGCCTGAGCCGGACGCGGTGATCGCTGATTATACCTGGATGGCTTTTGCAGGCACGCGCGACGAGATTCCGGCGCGCCAGCGCGAAGTCTTCGAGATCGTGCGGGAGGCGCGTGATACAGCCATCGCATTCGCTCGCAAACGCATGGCGGAGGGCGAGCGCGTTCAAGGCTGCGAAGTCGATGATACCACGCGCGCGGTGATCGTGGAAGCAGGTTTTGGCGATTATTTTGTGCATCGCACGGGCCACAGCATTGGCCGCGTGGTGCATGCCGACGGCGCGAATATGGATAACTTCGAGACGCGCGACGAGCGTGTCCTGCTGCCCTCAACCTGCTGCTCTATCGAACCGGGCATCTACCTGCCTGAGTTCGGCATGCGCAGCGAGGTCAATATCCTGGCGCATGAGCATGATGTAGAGGTCACAGGCCTGCCAGCGCAGGAAGAGATCGTTGCCTTGTTGTAGGGACGCGATAAATCGCGTCCACCTCGGCGCGCATCGGTCATGGACGTGGACGCGATAAATCGCGTCCCTACAACCCTCCACATGTTTGCACGTATATGATGTTGAAAATACTTTGTTGTACAGGCGTTGAACACATATACATCAACGCGCGCCATGGGAGGCTTTATCAATGGGTGATGAATGGCAGGAAGGCCCTGGTCCCGATACTCAATCAGACTGGCCTTCTCAAGATGATTTAGACAAACGCATCGAAGAAATTCGGCGAAAAGTTATAGAGGGCACTACCGAAGCGCAGCAGCGCATCAAGCGTGTGGTCGATAAGGCCAGCACGTACTGGCAGCAGTCCAATGCGCCGTTGCAGCCGCGCCAGCCAAGCAGCGTCGAGGAAGAACGTATTCGCCGCCTGGCCAATAGCTGGAGCCTGGGGAATTGGCAACTCGCGCGTGAACTTGGCACCTACATGGACCTGGTTTCCTGGAGCGAGGATGAAGCCTGGGAAATCACTTTACAGACGCGTTGGGAGACGCGCTCGATGGAAGTGATCTCTGAGCCATATACCGGGCGTTCCGTCGGGCAGACCCAACCCTTGCTGCCTGTGTGGGACTACGATTTGCCTCAGGTTGTAAGTTTGAAAGCGCCTGAGAGCCGCACCAGGCTTGCCGGGCAGGATGAGGTGTTTGCTTGCAGTGCCTGTAACAGCACCGGGCGTCTGCTCTGCGCGACATGCACCGGTCGCGGCTGGGTGATCTGCCCGGATTGCAAGGGACGCACTCGCTTACGCTGTCCTACCTGTCGCGGACGCGGCTATATCTCAGATTGGCAGGATGCGAAAAAGAAATCGTTTTTCCAGAAACG
>DATGGW010000142.1:0-6620 GCA_035308345.1 Ktedonobacteraceae bacterium
CGTTCACCACGGCTGGCGAGGAGGAGACATAGTTATTGGTGGCGTAACTCCAGAGTCCCGTTCCCGTCCGCGCGTCCAGAGCATACAGCGTAGAATCGTTCGAGCCGACATACACTATGCCATTCGCGACCGACGGAGAAGACCAGATCGCGCTTTCCGTCGCGTACGTCCAGACGACTGCCCCCGTCCGCTCATTGAAGGCATAGAGTTTGTGATCGCTTGAACCAACATACACTATGCCATTCGCGATGGCTGGCGAGGAGCCTATATCCGCCTTCGAGACATACGACCACAGGGCTTTGCCGTTCTTGCTATCCAGAGCATAGAAATGTTTGTTGTTGGATCCAATAAAGACGATTCCATTGGCAACCGCGGGCGAGGAAATAACCTGGTTGTCGGTCGCGACCGACCAGTACAACTCCAGGCCATTCACATTGCCAATGTTGAGCTGGCGTTCATTCGCGTTGAAACGCGTATGTTGCAAATCATAGCCGAACATCGCCGCATTGGAATTAGCAGAAGGCGCCGCCGTGCGTATGCCGCTGTGAAAATGTCCTGTCACCCATGTACGTGCCGGTGATATATAGAACGCCACACTTGCAACCAGAATAAGAGCGAGCAGGACGATGAGCAGCCAGGCTTTACGCCTGGAAATATGCCTGGTATTTGCGTTCTGTGTATCCATAATAGCTTTCCGCGCTGATGACTCTTAAGCAAAGCAACAAGTTACACGAGACTCACTCCCCTGCTCAAATGCCAGTATAAGTATAGCACAGCGCACGCACATAACGCTTCCAGGGCAACCGCCACGGTCTCGTGTCGCATTTCCTCCCCTCCTGGCCGTGTATGTAGGGGCGGCGCTTGCCCCCGCCCTGGGAACAGGAACGTGGGCGCGGCATCGGGGCATCTCCTGGCCGTGTATGGTAGGGGCAGGGCTTGCCCCCGCGCTGGGATGGTGCGCATGACCCTCGCGGTCGCCCTGGAACACACAACCACTATCCATGCCCCACGTAATTCGCTATAATAGTTCTGGAAAGAGCAGAACCTGGCAAGAAAAAAGCGCAACAGGAGCATCACTTCATGCAGCAACAAGAACAAATGAACTTTGACCTGCTGGCGGTCTTCAATGCGGAAAGCGACGCGGACGCGGCAGAAACAAAACTCCATAAAGAGGGCTTCGGGGATGATGAAGTCTTTCGCATGGCGGCTGGCTCCGTGAGCGGCGGGCAATTTCGCGAACATGGGCCTGATCGCGACCGCAGTACCGTCTTCCTACAAACCACCCGTTCGGGGCCAAACCCGCTGGCGGTGATTGTGCTGGTTGTGGTTTTCGGCGTCATTCTTGGCGCTGTGGCTTTCGGAGCAGCCGACTTCGCCATCAAATCCATCCCTGTCCTACCGTCCACCATCGCCGGGGCAGTGGTAGGGGTCATCCTGGGAGCCATCATCGGATTGACGCGTCGGGGCCGCGTGCGCGGCGCGATCGGCCAGGACCTCGCGCGCGTCAGCGCTGCGAAAGCGCAGCCCACGCAGGAATCGCGCACCGTCATCGCCATTCGCCTGCCCGACCCCGACAACATCAGTCGTAAATCGAAAGCGCGCGCGATTTTGTTGAACAACAGGGGAAAGATCGATAGGAGCGTCGGGGGATAATCCACAGTACCTTTTCTCAAAGGGTAGAAAAATTTGTAACACTTGTTTACAATAGACTTAGCTAGTTCATTTCACTCATTCAAACTTGTTACGGGAGCATATCCGGCATGACCAGCATACGCAAATTAACTTTATCACAAATAGAGACAGAAGAGTTAATCCGCCAGCGCGCGAAACTCCTACCTCCCTACAACGTGATCCTTTTCAATGATGATTACAATGACATGGTCTACGTTGTCGCCGTCCTTTTGCATACCATCAACAAGTTATCTCAAGCGGAAGCCGAGCAGATTATGCTTACCGCGCACCTGTCCGGCAGCGCCATCGTCGTAACCTGTCCCAAAGAAACAGCAGAATACTACCAGGAGCGGCTCCTCGGCTATGGTCTGACCGCCAGCATTGAAGCCGAATAACTACCCTTTCAAACATCAGACTGTGTGTATTATTGCTATTGACGGGAGGTCAGTTACGGTTTAGAATCATATTGGCCTGATGGAACTTATTGAAGACGGTCCATTGTAGGATACTGTAAGCAAGAAAAGATGCTGTTTATCGCGTTCCTATCAGGGGGAGAAATACAATGATTCATTTGTTCCGTAGAGCCCGGGAAGAAATAGAGACGGGCAAAGCTGCTCCAGGGGTTGGTGCTAGCGGAGATATTGCCGTAATCGTCGATGGCAAAAAGCTCGACAATGAATTAGTACGTTTAGCCTGCTTTATGGCGAAACGAGGGAAACGCAAAATTCACCTCGTACATATTATCGAAGTTCCCCGCACCCTTCCACTCAAAGCCACTCTTACCAAAGAATCCGAAAACGCCGACAAATTACTCACCGAAGCCATGTCCATCGCGGACGAGCAGGGCTGCGAAGCCGTTGCCGAAGTTGTGCAAACACGCGATGCCGGACCGGCTATCGTCGATGAAGCCCAGGATCATGGCTGCGCGCTCATCCTGCTGGGACTTGTGCGCAATGCGCATAAAGGGCCTGGCGTCGGCAACGATCTGGGCAAAACCATCCCGTTCGTGCTTGCCAATGCCCCATGCCGGGTATGGGTTGTGCAAGACCCCGCTATGTAATGGTACAATCATACATATCGGCATCTTACTCGATAGTCCTTTTCGCACAGGTTTTGCTATTTCTCCCTGGAAGGAGTATGCATATGACGCCCGATTCCACCTCTGCTGGCGAACCCGAACGCCTGCATAGCGATTATTACACCGCGCTTTATCAAGCCGCGCTGGCCTTCTCATCCAGTCTTGAGCTAAAAGAGGTGCTACAAACCGTCGTTACGAATATCACCGAAACTATGCGTGTGAAAGCTTGCGTCTTGCGCCTGCTCGACGCGCGCACAGGCCAGCTTCAACTGAGCGCTTATTGTGGTTTGAGCAGCGGCTACCTGGCAAAGGGGCCGGTTAATGTGGAACACAGTCCCATCGACAGTGAGGTGCTCCAGGGACGCACTATCATCATTCCCGACGTTCGCTCCGATCCACGTTTCCAGTACGCTGAGGCAGCACGGCGCGAAGGCATCGTCTCCGTCCTTTGCGTCCCACTGGAAGTACACGGCGAAGCTATAGGTGTAATGCGCGTCTATACCAGCGAATACTGCACTTTCCACAATGACGATGTCCAGTTCCTGACCGTGCTGGCGCGCTTAGCTGCCCTTGCCATAGAGAACGCCAGCCTGTATGAAAGCTTGAAAAGCTCCTACGACGGCGTCATGGATGTGCTCTGGGGAAGCAGCCTGCAATATTCTGACACCTGATACGCGCTTTCATTTCCTCAAAGGATCTCTTTGAGGCGACTTCTGTCGATGTTTCCTCCAGACAGAACACAGACAACCTGCGCGCCTTGTGGAATGGTGATTTTCTTGGAAAGGAGAGCTGCAAACCCGGCTGCTCCCGATGGTTCTGCTAAAAGTTTGCATCGTTCCAGGATCAGCCGGAGGGCTTCAATAATCTCCTCATCTGAAACAAGTACCATATCATCTACATAGCGTTTGACATGTGCCAGGGTGTATTCGCCCGCAAACGGTGCTGCCAGGCCGTCTGCAATGGTATCCGCTTTATCCAGGTGGACAACCTTGTTTTGCTGAAGACTTTGCGACATCACAGCTGCTCCAACAGGCTCCACACCGATGATCTTAATGGCAGGATTGCTGGCCTTTAGCGCCGTCGCAACCCCAGAAATCAAGCCGCCACCTCCAACAGGAACTACAACCACGTCGGGTGAGGGCATATCCTCCAGAATTTCTAATCCAACCGTCCCTTGCCCGGCAATAATGAGCAAATCATCAAACGGGGGAACAAACGTCAGACCCCTTTCCTGTTGAAGCTCCTGGCATTTGGACATGAGATCTTTGCCACTTCCATGAAGAATGACCGAGGCCCCGTATTCCCTGGTTGCTTCAACCTTACTTTTGACAGCGGCTTGAGGCATAACCACTGTCACTTCGATCTCCAATAGAGAAGCTGCATATGCAAGACCTTGAGCATGGTTTCCTGCGGAAATCGTAATGACGCCGCGGGCTTTCTCCACCTCGGTTAAATTTTTAAGTTTGTTCAAAGCCCCTCGTACTTTGAAAGAACCCGTCTTTTGGAAGTTCTCGGCTTTGAAATACAATCCCGCCCCAATTCGTCTCCCCAGGGCCGTTGAGCCGATCATGGGCGTTCGGTGGACCTGGCCAGCGATAACACGCTTCGCCTCTAAGATATCTTTCAACCCAACCAGGGAATGGTTGTTCCTCGATTCCATCTGGTATATCCTCTTTTCTCGTCATACAAACAGGTGTATTCCCGATCTTCTAGACCGGGAATAAGGCTCCCCGTACCCTTATCCACAGTGTAACATACACATGCTTCCTGTAGCATCCTTACGCCTCTCCTCTTCCACGAGTGTTGGAAGAGGAGAGGCGATTCATAAGTACTTCCCACTTGACGAAAATCTGTTCGTCTCGTACACTGCCTGCAACACCACCTTTAAGCGTGTTGCAGGAGTACACTATTGATAGTCGCACCCGTCAATCACCAGCAGGAAACACAATCCGGCGAATGCTTTCTCTGCGCGCTCGCTAGCCAACCGTGCGCGGTGAAAAAGCTGGAAGGTCGGATTATCTCCGCTCACGAATTTAACACACAGGGCGAAATATCACCTTACATTACACTCGAAGTGGGCGGCGCTCTCGCCTCGCTGCGCCTCACACAGACCTATCGCAGCCTGGTGAGATGCTTAAACGAACTGGGCGCGAACTTGCGCAAGCACAGGCTGACCCTGCGCGTCTATCACCTGCCTGCAGCATTCAGCGTTACCGAACACAAGGGCCACGCTCTCCATCGCTACGTGGCAACCGAATGCACGCTGGCTATCCTGGAACCCGACACCATTCTCAACATCACCGACCTGAATCATGCCGATTACTGCCCCCGGCAGTACCTGCTGAGTCGCCTGGTTTCATCGCCGCAGTCCGCCGCCGCTATTCGCGGCAACCTGGTGCATAGCAGTTTCAAGGAATTGCTCAAGGAACACGACCGGGGAGAGCTGATGAATGGTCACATCACTAACGGTATGGAAACACCTCTCGCTACCCTGCAGCGTCACTTTGAACAGGCGTTGGAACGCAGCAGCATCGATCTTGCCATTACCAATACGCCCGTCGCAGAGCTGCGCGCCGATGTCGCTCCTCACCTGCAAAGCCTGGCTAACTGGTTCGAGAAGCAGCACACGACCCTGTGGGATATGCCAGCCAATACTACGCACAATGAAGATGTAGAAGCACATGATCGCGCGGGCGAAAACATGGTTCGCGCCGAAACCTTCTTGATCGCTCCCGAAATTGGGCTGCGCGGGCGGCTGGACCTGCTCTGGCGGCAGCGAAGTCGCCAACGCCTGCTCGAGCTAAAAACGGGCGGCGCTAACGGCGACCTGCCCAAATCCGCGCATCGCTGGCAGGTGCAGGGCTATTTCTCGCTGCTGGCAGTCAGGCGCGACCCGAAGATGAAGAACGCGCTTGCCACCCTGCTGTATAGCGGCACGCCGGGCGAGGCCACAGATTTCAACCTGCGCTTCACCATCACGCAGTTTCAACGTGTCAATGAAACGCGCAACATTCTCGCGTTTAGCCATGTGACCAGCATCCCACCCGCTCCACCCGGACCTTCGCGCTGCGCGAAGTGCGCCATGCTCGAGCAGTGCCAATCCGTCTCTTCCCTGCTCGACTGGCTGCCGCCGCAGCCTGATAAAGTGGACGAAACCGCGCAGAGCAAAGCAGTTCTATCCGGGCGGCAGCTAGCAGAAATATCAGATCGCTATAGCGAGACAGATCGTGCATTCTTTAAAAAATATTACCATCTGCTCCACCTGGAGGAGCGCGAAATAGAAGCGCAGCAGGCTCGCCTCTGGCAAACGCCGGTCAAAGAGCGCGTCGAGCAGGGCAGCGCGATTTGCGACCTGCAAGCGGTCGAACATCCAGTGCCAACAGGCCAGGGCGAATGGCTGCAAACATTCGCCTGCGTCAATGCCTCCGAACTGCGCGAGGGCGACGAAATTTTGCTGAGCGACGGCGACCCAATCACCGGTGAAGTTGTCACCGGCACTATCCTGAGCATCAGTTCCGAGCAAGTTACCACCTGGACGCCCGAATTGATCGCCCATCCTCGCCTGATCGATCGCTATGCCACCAGCATTGTGCATGTGCGCACCCTGCAAAATCTGCAGCGTTGGCTGCAGGCAGACTCACACTTGCGCGGCCTCGTCGCAGGCGCGCAGCGCCCGCAGTTTCGCCCGGTCGCCTTCCCTCGCCTGCCACATCTCAACGAAGAGCAAAATCTGGCAGTCGAGCGCGCCCTGCAGATGCAGGATTACCTGCTCGTGCATGGACCGCCCGGCACGGGCAAGACCAGCGTGATCGCGGAAATCGTGCGGCAGCTCTGCCAGCATGGACAGCGCGTGCTACTGGCCGCCTTCACC
>DATGGW010000143.1:0-3999 GCA_035308345.1 Ktedonobacteraceae bacterium
TCGAGGAACTCGCCACCGCTCTTGTTCAACGAGGCATGAGACTGGAGGCAGGTCCGAACGGACGCGTGCTCCAGGGTGAGCTTGAAGTTGGTCGCGTCGTCAACTGGAAGCCTGGCGAGCTGATCGGGCTCCAGTGGCGCCAGGCTGACTGGAAAACCGAAGAGTTGACGAACGTCGAGTTGCGACTTGAGCCGGTCAATGGTGGCACGCGGGTGACGCTGGAGCATCGTGGATGGGGCGGATTGATCGGTGGCCCCGCTGAGCTTGCAGGCTGGTTCGCCAGTGAAGTGGCCGCGCCGTTTCTGCAGGCGACAGCGCCCACAGGCTTCGGAAATTGGCTTACCGACCGGAGAGCTCGCCGTCCATCAGGCGCGCAGGCTCGTGCCGTCTACCGCGACCCGCTTTACCACTATCCCAACTTCCACGTAATCCTGGCGGAACTGGCGTTGACTCCCAACGATTATCTTCTCGAGGTGGGCTGCGGGGGAGGCGCGCTCCTTCAGGAGGCACTCAAGAGTGGGTGTCGAGCGGCAGCGGTCGACCACAGTTCAGAGATGGTACGACTCGCACAGGAGGTGAATCACGACGCCGTAGCGGAGGGCCGGCTAGTTGTCCAACAAGCAAGCGCTGACCACTTACCATTCTCCGATGCGACGTTCACGTGTGCGGTGATGACGGGCATCCTCGGATTTCTGCCTGATCCAGTCTCGGCACTGCGGGAAATCTGGCGGGTGCTCGGTGAAGGCGGGCGGCTCGTCGTGCTGGGTAGCGATCCTGCAATGCGTGGAACGCCGGCTGCTCCCGAACCTATGGCCTCACGCTTGCACTTCTACAGTGACGACGAACTCAGGCAGCTTGCCCTGGAGGCTGGTTTTGACAGAGCGAATGTGGTGCGGCGCGATCTTGAGCCGTTCGCGCGGCAGGCAGGCGTGCCGGAGGAGCACATCGCGCTGTTTGTGGGAGCGGGCGCGCCATTCCTGCTTGCTCATAAAGGCTGAGAGGTACTCGCAGCGAGTGCAAGGGCAGTCCGTCATCGAACTGATGTTTACCTTTGCTGCTGGTACCCCATCTCGTAATGGATCTGCGATTGTTCCTCCCAGGATGGCTCCTTGGGCTGGGGATGGTTTAGCGCCGCCGGGCTGGCCAGGTTCTCTTTTCTCTGCTGTTCCAACTTCAGTTGTAAACGCATCTCTTCATTGCGCAGTTCCATCCTCTTCTGACTGGCCTTGATGCTGGTTTTGTACATCTCCAGCAAAATACCGAGAACGATACTCACAATGCTAATAACAAAAAGCAACAGCACGACCATCGTCCAGAAGTTATCGGTGAGTAATTTCATGAAATCCATAGATGTAACCTCGCAGACCACTAAAATTATTTCTACCAGGTGACAGCTCTCCCGGCCTTGTTTCTATTACGTGAAAATCGTGGCAAAGTTGCACCTTGCCACGATTTCCTATACACTAGTAGCAAGAGCACTATCGCCCTACCGGGCAGTCCATCCTCAATGGCAGGTAAGGGGAAAGCTGACATGTAGGGACGACCCTTGTGGGCGTCCGGAGTGCTACTAGACAGAAGGAATAGTTCATGACGAAATACGCCTTCGTTATCGACCAGCGCAAGTGTATCGGCTGCCATGCCTGCACCGTGGCGTGCAAGGCGGAGCATGACACGCCTATCGGTGTTTATAGAACATGGGTTAAGTACATTGAGAAAGGTGAGTTTCCCAATTCGCGCCGCTATTTTCTCGTAAGCCGCTGCAATCATTGCACCGACGCGCCGTGCGTCACTATCTGCCCTACGAAGGCGTTGTACAAACGGGCGGACGGCATTGTTGACTTTGACTCCAATCGTTGTATTGGCTGCAAGTCGTGCATGCAGGCGTGTCCCTATGACGCGCTTTACATTGATCCAAACAGTCATACTGCCGCGAAGTGCAACTATTGCGCCCATCGCACAGAGGTGGGCCTCGAGCCGGCGTGCGTCGTCGTTTGTCCAGAACATGCCATTATCGCGGGCGATATGCATAATTCTTACAGCGAGATTGCGCAGATCTTAGCTCGCGAGCCGCTGCGCGTGCGCAAGCCAGAGCAGGGAACGCGCCCCAATGTTTATTATTTAGGAGCAGATGAAGCCACCATCAATCCTGAAGTGGCAACACAGGAACTTCCACATATGACCATGTGGGGTACGATGCTCAAACCCCATGCTATGGATGAAGATATGATTGATGGAAGCAAGTCGCTGCGAACTTCCACACACCCGGCGACTATCAATCCACTCAAGCCGTATCAACCGCTCCAGCAGGCACAGCGCGCTCCCAGCGATGCGCGTGTCGTCTACGATACCCCCAGGAACAGCGCTCCCTGGGGCTGGAAAGTGTCCACCTACCTGGGTACAAAGTCTATTGGCGCGGGCGCGATGATGGTGGCGGCGCTGGCACTGGCGCTCTACGGGCTGAACGTTCCCATCGGCGGAGCGATGAATGCGCTGCTCGGTCTCGCGGCGCCCGTAATTGGCGGCCTCTTCATCGCCATTACGCTGGTGCTGCTGATAGCGGACTTGAAGCGTCCGGATCGCGCGCTTTTCCTGATAACGAAGGCCAATCCGACCTCGTGGCTCGTCTGGGGCGGGATCATACTAGCCATCTACGGGCTGATTGAGGCGGCGTGGTTTGTGGCTGCTTTGCTGGGTTCCTCCGTCGCCCTGCGCGTGTTGCTCATCCCTGCTGCTCTTTTTGGGGCAGCCTCGGCTGGCTACACTGCTTTCCTGTTTGGCCAGGCAGAGGGGCGTGACTTCTGGCAGAGTCCGCTGCTATTGCCGATTCTGCTCGCGCAGGCGATGCTGGCTGGCGCGGCGGCGCTCGGTCTGTTCTCCTGGGTGCTCAATGCCGGAAGTAAGTTGAATATGTTCTTCACCATTATATTGCTCGGCGCTATCGCCGCGCATGTGCTATTAGTCATGCTGGAGGTCTTCGGCTCGCATAACAACAGTCATGTAGCTGCGGCAGCGCATTATATGAGCAAAGGTGGATTGAGAGATATTTTCTGGGGGCAGTTCTTTGCTGCCGGCTCGATGCTTCCTATAGCCATGTTGATCGTTGCCCTGGCTGTGCCTGCTGCCTGCCCTGCGCTGACGGGTATTGCGGGCATACTTGCCCTGGCGGGTTTATTTGTCTATGAGCATTGTTTTGTAGTGGCCGGTCAAATTGTACCTTTGAGTTAAATATTTCTGATGAACTTTGACAACCGAAAACAATATTCATCAGGTTAAGGGTGGGGGAGAATGATGTGCGGTTGGGAGGGCCTTTATGGCCGCCCGCTGGTGGGGGTGTGAGCGCGTCTCCTCGATTTGAGCGTAAGGAACAGGTACGCGGGCGACCATAAAGGCCCTCCCAACCCATCCCTACCCCGCTCGCCCCTACGAAGTATAGAGTTGAACGTTCATCAGAAGAATGGTAGAAAGAAAAATATATGACCGAGATACCGTTGAAAGAACATATCGCGCCGAGCGGGGAGCAGATGACTGTGCGCGAGTTGGCATCATGCCCGCCGCCTGAAAAGTGGCACGACTGGGTTGAGTACGATGCGAAGGCGTGGCCGCGCAAAGTAGAGAAACACTATGAGATCATTCCTACCATCTGTTTCAACTGTGAGGCGGCATGCGGGCTGATGGCCTATATCGATAAAGAGACGGGGCGGGTGAAACGCTTTGAGGGCAACCCATATCATCCCGGCAGTCGCGGACGCAACTGTGCTAAGGGACCGGCAACCATCAACCAGGTCAACGATCCAGAGCGCATACTCTATCCACTTAAACGGACCGGGAAGCGCGGCGAGGGCAAATGGGAGCGCACAAGCTGGGATGAGGTGCTGGAGACCTTTGCGGCGAAAATTCGTGCAGCCATCGTTGAAGACCGTCGTGACGAGGTGATGTATCACGTGGGGCGTCCAGGACACGACGGCTACATGGAGCGCGTGCTTGGCGCGTGGGGCGTTG